>JAPLJM010000042.1 GCA_026388595.1 Deltaproteobacteria bacterium | reverse complement strand
ACAGAGGGTCTAAAAGCGACCAAAGATGCGATTGCCGTTGATGCAGCCGGCGCCAAGACGAAAATTGGCGGGCTGAAGGCCATTATCGAAAAATGGGATACCAGCTTTAAGGAACTGGCGGCGGCTCCCGAACCAGCTAAGAAGGAAGCCAAGCCGATGAAAAAGGGGAAAAAGTAGCTTATACTTCGCCGTCATCACTAAAAGAGCGTTCCCTCTTCAGAGGGGGGGCGCTCTTTTAATCTTTCCCCGCCTGTGGTGTACTCCTCTCTTCAGGATCCCTTCAGTCCTGACGATCCATGACAGAAAATACGATACCTTTGTTTCAGTTCTGCTTGACGCGCCTAAAATCCCCGCATATATTGACGCTAGTCTGCTGGAATCTCATAAGATCGTTTAAACATGTTTATTAGGTGGAATTCGGTTCCCGATTGATCGAGGAGGGGCATTTGAATATGAATGTTTTTGATCGGCGTTTATGGAGGCGATTCTGGGACATTGCCAGGCTATATTGGTTTTCAGAGGATCAGTGGAAGGCGCGGGGCGTTTTGGCGCTGCTTCTGCTGCTTTTGTTCGCATTCACGGCCTTGAACGTGGTTCTGAATTTTGTCGGGCGGGATTTCATGACCGCGCTTGCGGAAAAAGATATGCCGGGATTCAACAGAACTTTGATGATTTACTTGGGTGTTTTTGTCATTGCCACCCCTGTGAGCGTCTTTTATGCCTTTGTCAGAAAGAATCTCGGCATCAACTGGCGTCTGTGGCTCACCAACCATTTCCTGGGACGATACTTTCAAAACCGGGCCTATTATCACGTCAACGATGATAAGGGCATTGACAATCCGGATCAGCGGATTTCGCAGGATATTTCATCTTTTACCGTGACAAGCCTGGGGTTTCTCTCAATCCTCTTTTTTTCTTTAGTCCAGCTTGTCTCTTTTGTCGGAATTCTGTGGTCGATTTCTACGACCCTGGTCATGGTTCTCGTGGGATATGCCTTTATCGGAACCCTGGTCACCATCTTTTTCGGAAAGCGCTTGATCGGCCTTAATTTTCAGCAACTGAAGCGGGAGGCAGATTTGCGTTATGGCCTGGTGCACGTCCGTGACAATGCCGAGTCCATCGCCTTTTACCGTGGTGAGGATCGTGAGGAAGGCCAGGTCAAACAGCGACTGCTTGCCGCTATCGGCAACCTGCGACTTCTGATCGGCTGGGAGCGAAACCTGGAATTTTTCACCAAAGGATACGAGTATCTGATCCTCATATTGCCCATTGTGGTGATGGCTCCGATGTACTTTGCCGGCCAGATTAAATTCGGCGTTGTAACACAGGCAGAGGGGGCCTTCATCTCGGTCTTGGGAGCCCTGTCCGTCATCGTCACGCAATTCGAACAACTTAGTAATTTTGTTGCAGGAATCAGCCGTTTGGAGACATTTTCTGCAGCCCTGGATCAGCCTGCTTCAAGCGCAAATGCCGGCGATGCATCCACCATCGAATCGGTGGAGGAATCCCGCTTGGCCTTGGAGCATGTCACGCTTCAGACGCCCGACCACCTGCAGACCCTTGCCCGGGATGTTTCCGTTCTGACCCCGGCAGGACGGGGATTGCTGATTACCGGCGCCAGCGGCACCGGCAAGAGTTCCATTTTAAGGGCCATTGCGGGGCTATGGAACGCCGGCGAAGGCAGGATTGCCCGCCCACCACTCAAGGACATGATGTTTCTTCCACAGCGACCGTACATGGTCCTGGGCTCGCTGCGTGAACAGCTCCTATATCCCCGCTTGGACCGGCAAACAACAGAAGGGGATCTGAAGAATATTCTTGAACGGGTAAATCTGACAGGTTTGCCGGAAAGGGTCGGCGGTTTTGACGCTGAAATGGACTGGGGACATATGCTTTCCCTGGGTGAACAGCAACGCCTGGCCTTTGCCCGCCTGTTGCTGGCCAAACCGGATTATGCCTTCCTCGATGAGGCCACCAGCGCCCTGGATGGACCCAATGAAACCCATCTGTATGGAGAATTGGAAGCCTCAGGAACGACATACATCAGTGTGGGACATCGGCCAAGCCTGTTTGCATTCCACGACCAGGTGCTTGAACTCCAGGGAGGGGGGAACTGGCGATTGAGGCCCACGTGATCGATATTTACAGAATTTTGTTCCCGATTCGCCGGGTTAGGTCCAAGTGCCGGAAAAGTATTGTAACTGAAGGAACGATAAAAAAGTTGATGATAAAATCAAAGAAGTTTGAGATGGTTCCAGCAGGCAGGAAAGGACCATAATGGACCTGCCTTGGTTGCCTGATTCCGGCAGCCTATTGGCTGGCCGGTTTGTTCAACGATAATAAACAGGAAGGAGCGTCGTGGTTATGCTGAATAAAATCTCAACCCTTTTAGGAAAGGATTCGGAGGATATGCTGCAGCACCGGTGTATCTTCCCCCAGCGCCAGCTTCACCTGCCGGGTCCGGATTTTATCGAACGGATCATGGTCCCCTCGGACAGGCCAGCTCAGGTATTGCGCAACATGCAGACCCTGTTTGATCACGGTCGTTTGGCGGGTACGGGCTACCTGTCCATTTTGCCGGTGGATCAAGGCATTGAGCACAGTGCCGGGGCGTCTTTTGCGCCGAATCCCATTTATTTTGATCCGGAAAACATTGTGAAACTTGCCCTGGAAGGTGGATGCAGCGGTGTAGCGTCTACCCTTGGGGTTCTCGGCATGGTTTCCAGGAAGTATGCACACCGGATTCCCTTCATCGTCAAAATCAATCACAATGACCTGCTGGTTTATCCCGAACGGCACGACCAGATCCTCTTTGCCAGTGTCAGGCAGGCCTTTGACATGGGAGCGGTCGCCATCGGGGCTACGATTTACTATGGATCGGAGGCGAGCAGCAGGCAGATCCAGGAAATAACAGAGGCCTTTGAAATGGCGCACGACCTGGGGATGGTAACGATTCTCTGGGCATACCTGCGCAATAATGCCTTCAAGAAGGATGGTGTCGATTACCATACCTCTGCCGATCTGACCGGACAGGCAAACCACCTGGCCGTGACGATCCAGGCCGATATCGTCAAGCAGAAGCAACCGGATTGCAATGGCGGCTTTACCGCCGTCAAGTTCAGCAAGACGGATCCGAAAGTCTATACGGAACTGACCACGGGGCACCCCATTGATCTGACCCGCTATCAGGTTATGAACTGTTACATGGGCCGCGCCGGTCTGATAAATTCGGGTGGGGCGTCAGGCGGCGCCGGCGACTTGGCCGAGGCAGTCCGCACGGCGGTTATCAATAAGCGGGCCGGCGGCATGGGGCTGATCACCGGCCGCAAGGCATTCCAGAGGCCCATGCCGGAAGGCGTCGAAATTCTGAATGCCGTGCAGGATGTATATCTCTGTCAGGATGTAACCATTGCCTGATTTTGACAAAGTGCTTGTAAACTATATAGTGCTTATGGAGATCATGGGCAAATGGGGTTTACATAATGAGACCTTTGAAAAATGATTCACCGCGGTTCAAAATCTTTTTCGCTTGAAATATGATGAGATTAAAATACGTTTGAAATCAATAAATTAGTTTAATTTCTGGAAAGGCGAAAAATCTTTGATTCGCCCCTTGTGAACCATTTTTCACCAATGATGCAAGCTTTCATAATGGTCGCACGGAATCCTGTTGCATTTTTTTAAATAATCCGATAGAGGACACGCGAATGTTTTTGTCCCTTGCGGGAAATTGAAAAGACCTGCTTCAAGTTACGATAAATTTGGAGGATGTGACTGATGCGATTCATTCCCAGAGAAGAAAAATTTTACGATCTGTTTGAAGAACTGGCGGACAAGATCGAAGAAGGGGGCAAACTTTTTCTGGATATGCTGCTCAATTACGATTCTTTTGAGCCGAGACTGGCAAAGCTCAAGGAAATCGAACATGAGGCAGACATTATTACGCATCGAACCTATGAGAAGATGCACACCACCTTTCTGACCCCCATCGATCGCGAAGATATTTACGCCCTCGTCAACAAGATGGACAGTATCCTGGATATGACAGAGGCGTCTGCCATTCGGATGTCCCTGTATAAAATAAAAGCGCCCAAAGAAGAACTCATTCAGCAGGCCAAACTTTTAAACGAAGCCACGGCAAAGGTGAAAATGATCGTACGCGGGCTCAGAGACATGAAAAATGCCAAGATCATTCTGGATGCCTGTGTGGAGATCAATACCCTGGAAAATGCCGGCGATCAGATTTTGAGAACGGTGATGGCCAAGTTATTCGAACATGAAAAAGATCCTTTCGAATTGATCAAATGGAAGGAGATCTTTGAACGGTTCGAGGAGGCCATGGATGTTTGCGAAGATGTATCCAATATTGTCGAAGGTATCGTCCTGAAAAATGGTTGATTCTTTTGGATTTGTGGTTTTCCTGGTCCTGGTGGCCCTGGTTTTTGATTTTCTTAATGGTTTTCATGACTCGGCCAATGCCATCTCTACGGTTGTTTCCACCCGCGTCCTGTCGCCCCGACGTGCCGTGCTCTGGGCGGCGTTCTTCGAGTTTTCCGCTGTTTTCTTTGTTGGGGTGCAGGTTGCCAATACCATCGGAACCGGCATCATCCGTCCTGATATCATTGATAACATACTCATCCTTGCCGCCCTTGGAGGGGCGATCATCTGGAATATCATCACCTGGTATTTCGGTCTTCCCAGCAGTTCCTCGCATGCCCTGATCGGTGGTCTTATCGGCGCCGGGGTCGTCAAAGGGGGAACGGGGGTCCTGGTCTGGGGCGGGATTACCAAGACGACCCTTTTCATTGTCCTGTCTCCGACCATCGGTCTCGCTCTGGGCTTGGCGCTGATGATTATTGTGCTGAACTTGAGCCGGCGTTCCAATGTCACCCGTTCGCAGAAGATCTTCAGGAAGCTGCAGCTTCTTTCCTGTGCTGTTTACAGTATGGGGCACGGGACCAATGACGCCCAGAAGACCATGGGTATTATCGCAATGATTCTCTACAGCAAAGGTTACCTGGGGGCACATTTTTATATTCCGCTCTGGGTGATTATCAGCTGCTACACCGTGATCTCGTTGGGCATCATGTCCGGGGGGTGGCGCATTGTCAAAACGATGGGGAGCAAGATTACAAAACTGCAACCCCTCGGCGGTTTCTGTGCAGAGACTGCAGCAGCAATTGCTATTATTGGAGCGTCCCTGGGCGGAATCCCCGTGAGTACAACGCATACGATTACGGGGGCCATTGTCGGGGTGGGCGCCTCGAAGCGGTGGACAGCCGTCCGCTGGGGAGTTGCCGGGAATATCGTCTGGGCCTGGGTGCTTACCATTCCCGCGGCAGCGGTGATGTCCTCATTGCTTTATATCGTCTGCGCCGCGGTATTTAATTGATGTAAAGGCGACTGTTTTAGTGTTCATGATTTTAACAGAAGGGCTCCCCTATGCTCACAAAGATTAAATGGCTCGGTCATTCAAGCGTTAAAATAGAAGCAGGGAAAATCATTTACATCGATCCGTGGAAAATCAAAATGGGGCAGAAGGCGGATTTGATTCTGATCAGCCATACCCATCACGACCATCTGTCGCCGGCCGACATTAAAAAAATTCAGAAAGAAGAGACCGTCATCATTGCTTCCAGCGATGCCGCATCGCATCTGTCCGGCGATGTACGGGTGCTGAAGCCGGGCCAAGAGGTCACGGTTCACGGGATCACCGTTCAGGCCATTCCGGCCTATAATATCGGCAAAGCCTATCATCCGAAAGCCAGTCAATGGATCGGTTTTCTCTTAACCGTGGAAGGCAAAACCATCTATTACGGCGGCGATACCGATCTTATCCCGGAAATGCAGCGTATTCGGGCGGACATCGTGATTCTGCCGGTGGGGGGAACCTACACCATGACGGCAAAGGAAGCGGCCGAGGCCGTCAATTTGATCCGGCCGGAGGTTGCCATCCCCATCCATTATGGAGATATTGTCGGCACTCTGGAGGATGCGATACAGTTCAAGGGTCTATGCAAAATCCCTGTCGAGATCAAGCCAGTTTCATCTGTTTAAGCACGTAGCGCCTCTTTCTTCAGGGCGCTCCAATCTCTTCCCCGCTCACTTTGATGTAAAAAAAGTTCTTGACTAAGTATGCTTGGTATGCAAAATATATGCGCACAAAACACTTGGAAGAAATTACCAATGACTGCAGATGACCGATTGATTTTTCTCGTATTTTCAGCTCAGCAAAAACTGCGGATATACTTGAATGATGCCCTGACGACGGCCGGCGTCCCCGTCACCGTTACCCAGGCGGGAATCCTGTTTCTGCTGAAGCAGAAAGACGGCCGCACCATGACGGAACTGAGTCAGATCCTCGGCGTCGACAACTCCACCATGACGGGCCTCGCAGACCGCCTGGAAAAGGCCGGTTTTGTCAAACGGGTTGCCAGTCCCGGAGACCGCCGTGCCTCTCACATCCATATCACCCCGCAGGGCATCGGAGAAGTGGAAGGGGCAAAGAAGGTCATCCGCCGCATCAATGAGGAGATCAAAACGGGATACCCGGGCGATGACATTGAGGCCTTCAAGCGCGTCCTCAACGGCTTCTTCGACAAATTCAGCAGAAGCGGCAGCGCAAAAAGCCACGCCTTGTCACCGACTTCACCAGCCTTCGTGACTGAGGATGAAGCGCGGGGACCAGCGAAAGCAAAGGATGATTAACCATGGCAACCCATCTTGATGAAGGCCTCGTAGAACTGCAAAAGCAGATCGGGCATTTTGCATCAGCGGAAGCGGCGCCGCGGCTGCTGACAGCTGATGGTTTTCCCATGGCGCTCTGGCAGAAAATGGGCGAGGCAAAGCTCCTCGGTCTGGGGCTTCCACGGGCTTATGGCGGTTCAGGTGGAAGCTGGCTTGCCATGCAAGCAGCCGGTGAGGCCTTTGTCCGTGGGAGTCATAATATGGGGATGGCCCTTTCCTGGCTGATTCATCTGATCGTTGCCCGTTTTGCCGTCCTGGGATTCGGCAGCACCGGGCAGATCGAGCAGTGGCTGCCGCGCCTGGCATCGGGCGAATCCACCGTCTCGCTGGCGATTTCAGAGCCCGAAACGGGAGCCCATCCCAAATATCTGCGGACATCTGCCGTCCGCACGGGCAAGGGCTGGATTGTAACCGGCGAAAAATCCTTTCTCACGAACGGTCCCCTGGCCGACCTGTTCGTGGTACTCGCCGTTTCGTCGTCAGCAGGCGGGAAGAAGCAACTGACCGCTTTTCTTGTTCCGCGGGAGACCCCCGGTCTTTCCCGAACCGATCCGCTCCGGCTTGATTTTCTGCAACCCTCTCCCCACTGTGGTATCCGGCTCGATGCCTGCCGGGTTGCTTCCGATCAGGTTCTGGGGGAAATGGGAGAGGCACAGAAGCTGATCTCCGTCCCATTCCGGGACCTGGAAGACGTCATGCTCATGGGGCCGGTTGCCGGCGGGATGCAGGTCCAGATGGCCGGTCTGCCGGGTCTGATCGAAGCGCAGGGGATCGGTCCGACGGATGCATTGAAAACGGCCCTGGGCGAGCTGCAATACCGGCTTGACGTCTTGAAAATTCTGGCCTATGAAGCCGCCGCTATGCTCGACAGCGGCCGCCGCCACCCCGAATTTGCGTCCCTCCTTTTGTCATTCCGATTTCTGGCCGGGCATTTTCAAACCCGCCTGGCGGAGATCCTTGCTCAATCAGGGATACAGACCGACCGGCCGTGGGCGACGCTGACGAAGGATCTGACCGTGACCATCGGCGTGGCCCGGAACGTTGCGCTCATCAAACAGAAAAAGCTTGGTGAAGACATTCTTCGCAAGAAAGGATAACCATCATGCAGAATATCCCTGAAGAAAAAATTGCTTCTCCGGAGGCGATCCGGAAGGGTTTGCAGGATAACGGCTACGTGGCCAGCCGCCCCATCGCGACGACCGTCTTTCTGGCCTGTCAACTGGGAAAGCCGGTGCTGATAGAAGGACCGGCCGGCGTCGGGAAAACGGAACTCGCCAAGACGGCGGCGTCTTTTCTAGACCTGCCTTTTATCCGGCTCCAGAGCTACGAGGGACTGGACGAATCGAAGGCGCTCTACGAGTGGAAGTACGGCAAGCAACTGCTCTACACGCAACTGCTGAAGGACAAGCTGGACAGTATCATTAACCGGGAAAACGGCTTCAGCGAGTCGATCGACAAGCTGCACCGCTACGACGACATCTTTTTTTCCCGCCATTTTCTGGAACCCCGGCCGCTTCTCAAAGCCATTCAGCAGGAACAGGGGGCGGTGCTGCTCGTGGACGAGATCGACAAATCCGATGATGAATTTGAAGCCTTTTTACTGGAACTGCTCTCGGATTTTCAGGTTTCCATTCCTGAAATTGGCACGGTCCAGGCTGTCACAAAACCTTTCGTCTTTCTGACCAGCAATAACACCCGGGAACTCAGCGAAGCCCTGAAGCGCCGCTGTCTGCACCTCTTTATCCCCTTTCCCGATCCCGCCCTGGAAAGAAATATCGTCCGGATCCGCGTTCCCGGTATTTCCGAGCGGCTTGGCCGGCAGCTGATCGCTTTCATCCAGGCGGTCAGGCAGCTGGAAGTCCGGAAGGCGCCGTCCATCAGCGAGACCATCGACTGGGCGCGGGTCATGCTGGTCCTGCATGCGGACCAGTTGAACATCGATCTGGTGCGGGACACACTGAACGTCTTTCTGAAATTTGAAGAGGACATTGCCGTGGTGACGGAACGCCTGCATCAACTGACGTCCGGCGCCGTCAATGCCGCAGGAGACTGACCATGGACCGGGTTCTGGGCGATTTCATCACCTCCCTGCGTCATGCCGGCGTGCGCATTTCCATTTCGGAGACGTTAGACGCCCTTCAGACCGTGCAGCTCATCGGTTACGGTGACCGGGACATGCTCAACCATTCCCTCTCCGCCGCCCTGGCCAAGTCTGCCCGTGAAAAAGAAATCTTTGTCCGGTGCTTCGACCATTTCTTTTCTTTTGACTATTTCGCCCCGGCCGAACCCGCCGCCCGCGCCAGGCAGGCGCCAGCCGAACCGGCGGTGGATGCTTCCCTGATGCAGATGCTGCTTGCCGGGGATCAGGCGGTGCTGTTCATGGCCATGCAGGAAGCGGCCCGTGCCGCCAACCTCATGGGCATTCAATTCTTCACGCAGCGGAGCTCCTTTACCATGCGGATCATGAACCGCATGGGCGTTCAGGGGTTGGACAGCATGATCCAGCAGTTGCAGACGGAAGGAACGCCGGCGGCACTGGGACAGGCGGCGGCATTGGAGAAGGCGAGAACCTTCCTGGTGGATAATGTCCGGCGGTATGTGGATCAGCAGCTCAGCCTCAACATGCCTTCCGCCACGGAGGATCTGCTCATGTCCTATCTGCGCCATGCCAAACTGTCCACGCTGGAGCAACAGCATCTTCAGGACATGCACGTCATCATCCAGCGGATGGTCAAGCGGCTTAACGACCTCCATTCCCGGCGAAAGAAAACCGCCAAACGGGGGCAACTGGATTTTAAGAAAACCCTGCGTCATAACATCACCTATCAGGGCTTTCTGTTTGATCCGAAATGGAAAAAAAAGAAGATTGACCGCCCCGATATCGTCGTCATCTGTGACATCAGCCGCTCGGTCATGCGGACGGTGCGGTTTCTGTTGCTCTTTCTCTACGGCCTGAACAAGGCGATTGCCAGAATCAGAACGTTTATCCTATGTTCCAACCTGATTGAAGTCACATCCATTTTTGATGAGTACCCGGTGGAGGTGGCCATCGAAAAAATCCGCCTGGGCGCGGACCTGCCGATTCTCATGGGCCGTACCGATTATGACCAGTCTTTCCGGGATTTCAGGGAAGACTATATGGGCAGCGTCTCGCGGAAGACCACCGTGCTCATTCTGGGTGACGCGCGGAACAACTATGCTGAGGCGCAGACAGGCGTCGTCAAAATGATTTATGAGCGCAGCAAACGACTGATCTGGCTGAATCCGGAGACACCGTCCTTCTGGGGGACAGGGGATTCGGAAATGAAAAAATACACCCCTTTCTGCAGTGTGGTCAAGGAATGCAATACCCTGCATCACCTGGCAGGGGTCGTTACCGCGCTCATTCATCATCGCCATTAAGAGGAGAAATATGGATGAACAACAAGAATAAACACCATGGCGCTTCACAACAAAATAACCCCATTCAAACGTGCCAGACCTGCCTCTATCATGATCACAATGCCGCCGACAGCCGGGATAACTGTCTCCGCTTTGCCCGCTTTGTGGATCATTTGCTCCATGAAGCATTACGAGATTGTGATTACTGGTCACCGGCTCTCACTCGACCATAACCTTCCGTCCGAAAAAAATCATTTGAAAACTTGACACCGGGGAATTGATGTTTATTTTATGCACGAACCAGTGAGGTGAAATCGTTGTCATCTTAAAAAAAATCTTAAATATAAGCTTGAAAGGGGAGGTTTAAGTATGAAAATCAGACCGTTACAGGACAGAGTCATCGTAAAGCGCGTTGAGGAAGAGGCAAAGACCAAGGGGGGCATCATCATCCCGGACACCGCCAAAGAAAAGCCCGTAGAGGGTCTCGTCATTGCCGTCGGGAAGGGCAAAACCACGGAAGATGGGAAGCTGGTGAAACCCGATGTGAAGGCGGGGGACCGGATTCTTTTCAGCAAGTACGGCGGTACGGAAGTCAAGATTAACGGTGTCGAGCATCTTATCATGCGAGAAGACGATATCTTAGGTATCATTGAAAAGTAAGCAATTGATCATATCATAAGGAGGATTAAATAGATGGGAGCAAAGATCATTCAGTACGATGAGGATGCAAGAAAATCAATTCTCAAGGGAGTAAATACCCTTGCGGATGCCGTTAAGGTGACGCTCGGACCCAAGGGCCGGAACGTTATCCTGGACAAGACCTATGGCGCCCCGACGGTGACGAAGGACGGCGTTACTGTGGCCAAGGAAATTGAACTGGAAGACCGATTTGAAAACATGGGCGCCCAGATGGTGCGTGAAGTGGCCAGCCGGACCAGCGATGTCGCCGGTGACGGAACCACCACAGCCACCATTCTGGCCCAGGCGATTTACCGGGAAGGCGCCAAGACCGTAGCCGCCGGCAGTAACCCCATGGAAGTGAAACGCGGCATCGAAAAGGCCGTGGCAGTCGTTGTTGCCGAGCTGAAAAAACTGAGCAAGCCGACGAAGGATCAGAAGGAAATTGCCCAGGTCGGCACCATTTCCGCCAACAATGATGAAGCCATCGGCGGGATTATCGCAGAAGCCATGGGCAAGGTCGGCAAGGAAGGCGTCATCACCGTGGAAGAAGCCAAGGGTCTGGAGACGGAACTGGAGATCGTGGAAGGCATGCAGTTCGACCGCGGCTACCTTTCCCCCTATTTCGTGACCAACGCCGAAAAGATGGAAGTCAACCTGGATGACTGCTTTATTCTCATCAACGAGAAAAAGGTAAGCAACATGAAAGACCTCCTCCCCATTCTCGAGCAGATCGCAAAGATGGGCAAACCCCTCCTGATCATTGCCGAAGACATTGAAGGCGAAGCGCTGGCCACCCTCGTGGTGAACAAGCTGCGCGGGACCCTCCATGTGGCCGCCGTCAAGGCGCCCGGATTCGGTGATCGCCGCAAGGCCATGCTGGAAGATATCGCCATCCTCACGGGCGGCAAGATGATTTCCGAGGACATGGGCTATAAGCTGGAAAACACCACAGTGGAAGATCTGGGCCGTGCCAAGAAGATCACCATTGACAAGGACAACACGACCATTATCGACGGCGCCGGCAAGCGTGCCGATCTTGAAGGCCGCGTGAAACAGATCCGCGCCCAGGTGGAAGAGACCACCTCCGACTATGACCGTGAAAAGCTGCAGGAAAGACTGGCCAAGCTGGTCGGCGGTGTGGCCGTGATCAAAGTTGGTGCGGCAACGGAAACGGAAATGAAAGAGAAGAAGGCGAGAGTTGAGGACGCCCTCAATGCAACCCGCGCGGCCGTGGAAGAAGGCATCGTTCCCGGCGGCGGCGTGGCCTATATCCGGACTCTGCCTGCCCTGGAAAAGATGAAGCTCGAGGGGGATCAGCAGGTCGGCGTGGCCATCGTCAAAAAAGCTCTGGAAGAGCCGCTCAAGATGATTGCCGCCAATGCCGGCATGGAAGGCAGCATCGTTGTCGAAAAGGTCAAGGAAAAGAAGGGCGCCTTCGGTTTCAACGCCCGGACGGACCAGTATGAAGACATGATCGCCGCAGGCGTCATCGATCCCACCAAGGTGACCCGTTTTGCCCTGCAGAACGCAGCCTCTGTGGCTTCCCTCATGCTGACCACGCAGTGCATGATTGCCGACAAGCCGGAAGAGAAGGGTGCGGGCGGCGGTATGCCCTCTATGCCTCCCGGCGGCGGTGGTTACCCCGGCATGATGTGAGATAGCCGAAGAAATTAAACCCGATTTGAAATGAGCCCTCTGCCGATTCCGGCGGGGGGCTTTTTTTATTTGAAAGTAGTCCCTATCTGTGGTAGCTTACGAGACTCGTAAACAAAGCTGAAGGAGCTTATGATGGACTACAAAGACAGTTTGAATCTTCCGAAAACCGATTTTCCCATGAAGGCCAATCTCGCAAAAAAAGAGCCGGAGATGCTGAAGATGTGGGAGGAAATGAACATTTACGCGAAAATCCGGGATGTTTCGAAGGGCCGGCAGGTCTATATCCTGCATGACGGTCCCCCCTACGCCAACGGCAATATCCATTTGGGGACGGCGCTCAATAAGATTATCAAGGACATGGTCATCAAGGCCAAGAACATGGCGGGGTTTGACAGTGTTTATGTGCCCGGCTGGGATTGCCACGGCCTGCCGATCGAACACCAGGTGGACAAGGAGCTGGGCGATAAGAAAAATGATCTTTCTCAGGCGGATAAACGCCGCTTCTGCCGGAAGTATGCGGAAAAATACGTGGACATTCAGCGGGAACAGTTCAAACGCCTTGGCGTCTTCGGGGAGTGGGATCAGCCCTATCTGACCATGACCTATGATTATGAGGCGGTTACGGTGGCCGAATTCGGGAAGCTGTTCCTGAACGGCAGCGTCTACAAGGGCAAAAAGCCGGTTTACTGGTGTGCCACCTGCAAGACGGCCCTGGCCGAGGCCGAGGTGGAATATGCAGACCACCATACCCCGTCGATCTATGTAAAATTTCCCATGATGTCGGACGTTGCGGCCGTTCGCCCGAAGCTGGCCGGGAAGAAGGTCAATGTCATGATCTGGACGACGACGCCCTGGACGATTCCTGCCAACCTCGCCATTGCATTCCATAAAGAATTTATTTATGCGGCCGTGGAAATCGAAGGGGAAGTCCTGATCCTTGCCAAAGATCTGCTCGATTACTGCCTGGATGCCTTCGGTTATCAGGGAAAAGACTATCAGATTGTGGATGAATTCCCCGGTGAGGTCATGGAGGGGCTCAAATGCCGCCATCCCCTGATTGATCGGGAGAGCCTGCTCATCCTGGCGCCCTTTGTCACCCTGGATGCCGGCACGGGCTGTGTCCATATCGCTCCGGGTCATGGACAGGAAGACTATGAAATCGGGATGGAATACGGTCTGGACAATTACGCCCCCGTGGATGAGGACGGCAATTTTACACCCGATGTAGAGGATTTTGCCGGCATGTTTGTTTTCGACGCCAATGACGCCGTCAATCAAAAATTGAAAGACATCGGTGCGTTGATGGGCCTCGTGGACATCGAGCACTCCTATCCCCATTGCTGGCGCTGTAAGCAGCCGATCATCTTCCGCTCCACCGAACAGTGGTTCATTTCCATGAAAAAAAATGACCTGCAGAAGAATGCCCTGAAGGCCATCGATACGGTCCAGTGGATCCCCGCGTGGGGGCGGGACCGGATCTACGGCATGGTGGAAAACCGACCGGATTGGTGCATCTCCCGCCAGCGGCTCTGGGGGGTCCCGATCACGATCTTCTACTGCGCCCACTGCGGTAAGGAACTGATGACCGGGCCCATGATGGATTACATTGTGGCGCTGGTCCGTGAACAGGGCGCCGATGTCTGGTTTGAACGGGAAGCCAAGGACCTGATGCCGGCGGGAACGGTTTGCCCGCACTGCCAGAACGATACATTCAAGAAGGAGACGAATATCCTCGACGTCTGGTTCGATTCCGGCGTCAGCCACGCCGCCGTGCTTGAGACTGGAATCTGGCCCGATCTCCGGTCCCCGTCCGACATGTATCTGGAGGGGAGCGATCAACACCGGGGCTGGTTCCACTCTTCGCTTCTGGAGTCCGTGGGCACGCGCAACCGGGCGCCCTACAAGAGTGTCCTCACCCACGGTTTTGTTGTGGATGGCGAAGGAAAGAAGATGTCCAAATCGGTGGGGAACGTCATCGATTCACAGGAAATTATTGATCAGTACGGGGCGGAAATCCTCCGTCTCTGGGTGGCTGCCGAGGACTACACCATGGACATCCGGATATCCGATGAGATCCTCAAGCGGCTCGTGGAGGCTTACCGCCGGATCCGTAATACCAGCCGCTATATTCTGGGGAATCTCTATGATTTTGATTGCCGGAAGGATGCCGTGGCGCTGGAAGACATGGAAGAGATTGACCGCTGGGCGCTGCATCGGCTCCAGGAGGTGATCAAACGCGTCCGCGACGCTTACGACAAGTATCAGTTCCATGTCGTTTACTACACCCTTTATAATTTCTGTACCGTGGATCTGAGCGCCCTTTATCTTGATGTCCTCAAAGACCGGCTCTATACCGCCAAAGCGGCCTCAACGGCGCGGCGTTCCGCCCAGACGGCCATGCACCTCATTCTGGAGGCCATGACCCGCCTGTTGGCGCCCATGCTGACCTTTACCGCGGAAGAAGTCTGGGCGGCCCTGCCGGCTTATGCCGAAAAAGAGGCCAGTGTCCATTTGACCCAATTCCCGGAGGTCAATGAAGCCTATCTGAATCCCGAACTGGCAGAGCAGTGGAAAACGCTGACTGCCTTGAAGGGCGAGATTTCCAAGGCCATTGAAATCGCGAGGAAAAATAAGGTCGTGGGGCATCCCCTGGATGCCGCCGTCCTGGTCTGTCCGCCGGAGAAACTCCGGTCCTTTGTGGAAACGCACATCGGGGATCTCCGGTCGCTGCTCATCGTGTCGCAGGTCAGCCTTGCCGATAAGGATCAGATTCCTGAAGCCTACCAGAGCGCCGAGATTGAGGGCCTGACCGTCGGCGTGTCCAAAGCGGGAGGTCAGAAGTGCAACCGCTGCTGGATCTACAATGAGAGCGTCGGGATCAATCCGGATCACCCGACAGTCTGTGATCGCTGTCTGGAAAATCTCAAATAA
>JAPLJM010000133.1 GCA_026388595.1 Deltaproteobacteria bacterium | reverse complement strand
CCCTGCATCAGCAGGTCATAAAGGTCCCATCCCACGCAGTAAACGGACAGCAGGCTCAGGTCGTGAATATGAAAATCACCTTCGCTGTGGGCATTTCTGATCTCCGGGGAATAGATCTCATTGAGCCAGTAAACTTTGCTTACCTCCGAAGAAAGATAATTGTTCAACCCCTGCAATGAATAATCCATATTGCTGTTTTCATGAATCTTCCAATCTATTTTCTTGAGGTACTGATCAACCAGGTCCACTTCCATCTTGTTGGTGATCTCTCGCAGGCGGGCATGCTGATCCCGGTAGATGATATAGGCCCTGGCGGTCTTGCGATAGGGCGATGCCAGCAGCACCTCTTCGACAACATCCTGAATCTCTTCAACGGTCATGATTTTGCCGTCAAAAAGCTTTTCCGCCAGGCTGAGGACTTTGATGGTCAGTTTTTTTGCCGTGTCCCGTTCAAATTCACCGGTCGCCAAGCCTGCCTTGGCAATGGCGTTGGTGATTTTCTCGGCTTCAAACTTGACCGAACGGCCATCCCGCTTCTGAATCTTTGTATGCATGACGGCTCCTTCTTGATTTGGACAATGGATTAATTTTTCGAAGAATGATGACCCAACATATTGTGGTATGATCTGAACATACTACTACATATTGATGCAAGTCAAGTGAAATCTTCTAATTCCTTTCATTCAAAGGATCAGATGCAAATGCAGAAATCCACTAAGATAGGGAGGCACAGCGGGGATAGCGGTAAAGAAAAAGCGCGCTTCAGGCATGAACGTCTTAAGAGCGCATCCGTTATGCGCCAAATTTTTCAAGGCGCTTTGCATGGGCCAGAGCCTGGCCCATAAGGTAGACCATGGGCATCCGCCCCAGTCCGCCCTGGATGCAGGCCCGTTCTCCAAATCGGGTGACACTGTCGGGACGGCACGTTGCCGCGGCCAACAGCACCGGAACGGGATGCCAGCTATGCCCGGCCAGGGCTGCCGGCGTCGAGTGATCGCCGGTGATAACCAGGACATCCGGCCGAAGTTCGGTGATCATGGGAATCAGGGTATCCACTTCTTCGATGACCCGGACCTTGGCATCATAATTGCCATCTTCCCCGCGTGAATCGGTAGGTTTGACATGAACAAAAAAGAAGTCATAGTCGGCAAATTTTTCACGTAAAATATCTATTTCCGCCTTGATTGAATCCGTCTGCGGTGCAATATCCATCCCCAACAAACGGGAGATGCCCCGGTACATGGGATAACTGGCAATGGCCAGGGCGTTGAGACCGAAACGCACCGCAAGCGAAGGATATTTGCGGTAGCGGGCGTAACCCCGAAGCAGGATCATGTTGGCTTTGGCCTCATCGGCAAGGACCCTTCCGGCCTGGCCGACAATCTCGGAGAAGAGAACTGCCGTCGGTTCCGCTTCCGGAATCAGGGCATGGGGAGGTACGGGCATAACCCCTGTTTTCTGCGGGTCCGTTTCTGCAATTTCTTCCCGCAACGCATCACCCCGGAGCACCAGCAGGGCACGGTGCTCCTTGACAGACCTGAAAATTATCTCCACGCCTTCCTTGAGACGGACCTGTTGCTGAAGCTTCCGGCAGATCCGTTGATTGGTTTCATTGTCGATCCGGCCGGCGCGCCGGTCAATCACCCGTCCTTCACGATCCACGGTGGCAAAATTGATCCGCACCAGCAAGTCTTTTTCCATCATGGGAAAATCAATCCCGGCGCCTTCCAGTATTCCCCGGCCGATGTTGTTTTTCACGGGGTCATAGCCGAAAAGGGCAAAATGGGCGGGGCCGCTGCCTGGCGTTATGCCGTACCCCACCGGGTCCAGCAGGCCGCAGACGGATTTTTTTGCCAGGGCATCGAGGTTGGGCGTATAGGCCACCTCAAGTTCGGTCTCATCCCTGCCCATTGCGGGCAGACCGCCAAGGCCGTCCATGATTAAAAAGATGATTTTGGACTGGTTCTTTACGATCAGGGTATCAATCAGTTCAGAGTGCATGGGATTCACCGAAAAAACAGTTGATAAAATGGGTTAAAATGTGAAACGCGTTAATCGTTAATGCGTGCATCCTAAAAACGTGAGGTACGGAAACTATAAAGCCGTATTTCTTGGCCATGGCAGATTCCTTCTCGTAACCCCGGTGGTTGTCTTCCATCCAGGCAGTGCGCAGGAGAAGCAACTCAGCGGCTTCGAGTTGGGTTGCCATATCGGCCAGCTTGAACTGAATAGCCTGGAAGGTTAAAATTGGTTTGCCGAGCGGGACTCTTTCTTTTGCGTAATTAGCTGGAGCGGAATTTTATTCCGCTCCAGCTGTTCACACTTAGTGTCTTCCTGCCCTTAAGCAGGGTTCACTTGAACTACATGAAACTTGCTTCAGGGATATCGATAGAGCTGCGGTCACCGCACTTCATAGACTTCTCATATCCGAAGATATCGGTAACATGATTCATGACATAGAACTTGGCGCTGGCGATTTTGCCCTTGTAGAAATTGGCATCGAAGTGGTCGTCACCCAGTTCTTTGAGCTTAGCGGCCGCCAGGATGGCCTGGTCAAGCAACAGCTTGCCGCAGTAAACTCTTGCACCGGCATGCATGGTCCGGGTAGCGAAGAGCTGTTTCATCTGCCTATCGCCAGTCGTCCAGGCCGCATTCATGTCGACAATATCTTT
>JAPLJM010000054.1 GCA_026388595.1 Deltaproteobacteria bacterium | reverse complement strand
CGGGAGGCGCCGCCTTATGATCCGGAAATCATGGCCTGGCGGATCATGGACGTGTTACCCGCCTGCCTCCCCTATCCGGAATTTGCGGACCTTCGCCGTTACCTGCAGGCAGACGCCGGGGGGCTCAAAGGCTATCAGCTTTCCTGCCGCCTGGCCGACCTATTCGATCAATACCTGGTTTTTCGCCCGGACATGATCCTGGCCTGGGAAGCGGGGGAAAGCGGATCTGAAGAGGAAATCTGGCAGGCCGAACTCTGGCGGAGGCTCTGGAAGGATGATAAAAGTTATCATCCAGCACGCCTTCGGCGGATGCTGCTCGAGAAGATTCGGAGCCCCTTGCCGGCGTCTCTCCCTTTGCCGGAACGCATTTCCCTCTTCGGGATCTCCTGGCTTCCGCACTTCCATCTTGAGATTCTTTACGACTTGTCCCGGCGCCTGGACGTCAACCTCTTTCTCCTCAATCCCTGCCGGGAATTCTGGACGGACATCCGGTCCGACCGGGAAATGGGGAGGGCCGTTGAAAAAATCAGGGAATCCACAGGGATGAAAACCCTGTCCGCGGCGGACCTCTACCTGGAAGGGGGCAACAGCCTGCTGGCCTCGATGGGAACCCAGGGCCGTGATTTTTTCAGATGGCTCACGGACCTGCCCGGCGAGGAGGTTGACCTCTTTGCCGATCCCGGTGAAGCCGCCCTCCTGCAGGCCATACAATCCGATATTCTGAATCTCCGGGAAAGGGGACGGAACGGGCAGACGAAAACCCGCATCGATCCCCTGGACGGTTCCCTCCGGATTCATTCCTGCCACAGCCCCATGCGGGAGGTGGAGGTGCTGCATGATCAGCTTCTGGCCCTCCTCGAGGATGATCCCGATCTGCTCCCCCGGGACATCCTAGTCATGACGCCGGATATGGACACCTATGCCCCCCTGATCCAGGCCGTCTTTGACGCACCTCCGCCGCCGGTTCCTGGCCATGCTGCCGTTCCCCGGATCCCCTTTACCATCGCCGACCGGAGTCTCAGAAAAGAAAGCCCGGTCATGGACGCCTTTCTGTCGCTGCTGGAGCTGACGGGCAGCCGTTTCGAGGCGTCATCGGTGCTTGCCCTGCTCGAGACGTCTCCCGTCAAGAAAAAAATCGGCCTGCAGGAAGAGGACATGGAACGGATCCGCCGCTGGGTCAGCGGCGCCGGGATCAGGTGGGGCGTCGATGGGGAATCCCGCCGCCGGGCAGGGCTGCCGGCTTTTCCCGATAATACCTGGGTAGCCGGCCTGGAGAGGCTCTTCCTGGGTTATGCCCTGCCGGGGAAGGATGAGCGGCTGTTCAACGAGATTTTGCCTTATGATGCCATCGAAGGCCTGGAGGCCCAAACGCTCGGCCGCCTGGCCGAATATCTGGAGGGCCTGTTCGCCGCTGTGACGGTCCTGGGCCGGTCCGGAACGCCCGGCGAATGGGCGGCCGTCCTGTCAACGCTGCTGGATCAGTTTTTCCAGGGCGATGAGGAAACCCAAAGGGATCTGCAGGCGGTCCGCCAGATCCTTCAGCGGCTGATCCGGCTGAGTGAACGTTCCGGATTTGTCGCACCGGTAGCCCTCGATGTCATCCAGTTTTTCCTCAGTCAGCACTTCGGGCAACAGGGCCAGGGCGCCGGTTATATCAGCGGCGGCATCACCTGCTGCGCCATGATTCCCATGCGCAGCATTCCTTTCAAGGTGATCTGCCTGCTGGGGATGAATCATGACGGCTATCCCCGCCCCTCCCGCACACTGGGCTTCGATCTCATAGCCAGACATCCCAGGCCGGGCGACCGTTCACGACGTCATGACGACCGCTATCTCTTTCTGGAAGCCCTGCTTTCGGCAAGAGGCAAGCTGATCATCAGCTATTGCGGCCAGAGCATTGCAGACAACAGCCCCCTGCCCCCCTCCGTCGTGGTCTCGGAACTGCTGGATGCCATCGAAGAGGGCTTTGAATTGCCGGAGGGCAGAATCAGGGACCGGCTCATCACGCATCACCGCCTGCAGGCCTTTCATCCGGCTTATTTCTCGGCAAACTCAAACCTGTTCACCTATTCCGAAGAAAACAGCTGCGCGGCCCGTCGCCTGCAGGAACCCCGCCGCGATCGGCCGGATTTTCTTGCCAACCCCCTTCCCGATCCGGATGAGGATTGGAAAATCGTTGAACTGAGCGATCTGGTTCGCTTTTTCAAAAACCCCTGCCGTTTTCTGCTGGAAAGACGCCTGGCGACGACACTCGGTGAAGACGCGGATATTCTTGCGGACCGGGAAGCATTTGATGTCCGGGGTCTGGAAAAATACGCACTTGAGCAGCGTCTGGTGGAAAAGGCACTCTCCGGACAGAACCTTGCAGTGCTTCTCCCCGTATTCCGCGCTTCCGGCCGGCTTCCCCAGGGAAACGTGGGCGCTTACTTGTATGGAAGCCTGATTCAGGGCGCGGAAAATTTTGTTGCCGGAATCAAACCCCATCTGACCGGCGCGATGTTAGACCCGGTCGATGTCCACCTGGAACTCGCCGGATTCCAGTTGAACGGACGCATCGAAAATCTATACCGGAACGGCCTGTTTCAGTTCCGCTATGCCGACCTGAAAGCCAAAGATCATCTGCGGTTATGGCTTAATCACCTGATCCTGAATATCAGGCCAGGCGGACATGATCCTTTGGAGAGCACCCTGATGGGCCGTGATCAGGCCTGGACGTACGCGCCAGCGGGAAATGCTGAAGCAATACTTGAACAATTATTAATTATATACTGGAAAGGATTGTCGATTCCGTTAAAATTCTTTCCTGAATCCTCCTGGATCTTTGCAGAGCAGGTGCTGATGAAAGGGAAGGACGCTGCAGAGGCGCTCCGCACAGTCAGGACCGTCTGGACGGGCAGCGACTACGGCCGCGGCGAGTCGGAAGACCCCTATTACCAGCGTTGCGTTGACGATCGGGACCCGCTGGGTGAAGAATTTCAGCAACTGTCGGTTCTGGTTTATGAACCGCTCTTTCAGCACAGGACATCGATATGATTCCCTTTGATCTTCCGGCGAGCCCCCTCCAGGGCGCCCATCTTATCGAAGCCAGCGCCGGTACGGGCAAGACCTATACCATTGCCGGACTCTATGTCCGCCTGATTATCGAACGGGCGATCCCGGTCCGGGAAATTCTGGTGGTCACGTTTACCCTGGCGGCCACCGCTGAACTGAAAGACCGCATCCGCCGCAAACTGAGAGAAACCCTGGAGGCGTTTACGGGGGAAGAAAGCAAGGATGAGTTTCTGCAGGCGCTCGTCCGGGCCTGTCCCGATCCTGCCGCCCGAAGGGAGGCCTGTGAACGCCTGCGCGCCGCACTCCGGGATTTCGATGAAGCCGCCATCTTCACCATTCATAGCTTCTGCCAGCGCATGCTTCACGAACATGCCTTTGAAAGCGGCGCCCTTTTCGACACCGAACTTGTGACGGATCAGCGCCGGCTGAAAGAAGAAATCATCCAGGATTTCTGGCGGACCCATTTTTACGAGGCCCTGCCCGAACTGGTCGGATATGCCCTGAACCAGGGCTTCAGTCCCGCTTCATTCCTCTCCTGGACGGGAAATATCGCATTGAATCCCGACATCCGCGTTCTTCCCGACGGCGAACCGCCTTCCCTCGACGCTTTCCGGGCATCCCTCGCCACCTTTCACAGAGCGGTAAGGGATCTGCAAACCCTTTGGCCGGCAGCCCGGGAAGATGTCCGTCAAAAATTACAGGACCCGGCGCTTAAAGCCAATATTTATGGCGCCAAGACGGCGAACCGCCTCGTGGAGGCCATGGATGGCTGGCTTGCAGCAGGAGATTTCCTGTTATTCAAGGGTTTTGAAAAAATGACCCCGGCCCAGATCGCCAAGGCGGTGCGGAAAAACGCCGCCGCCCCGGAACATCCGATATTTCCGGCCTGCGCGATGCTGCTGGAAAAAGCCGCTGCTCTGCGCAAAGAACTCGATCAATATCTGCTTTTTTTGAAGGCCGAGCTGATCAGGACGGTCCGGACGGAACTGCCGGTCCGCAAGCAGAAACAGAACATCCTGTTTTTTGACGACCTGCTGTTCAGATTAAGAGAGGCCCTTGAAAAAGAGGGCGGCGGTGTGCTGGCCGCGGCCATCCGCAATAAATTCAAAGCCGCGCTGAACGACGAATTCCAGGATACCGATCCCATTCAATATGCTATTTTTCATGCCCTTTTCGGCAGGGAAGACCACATCCTTTTTCTCATCGGCGACCCCAAACAGGCCATCTACAGCTTCCGGGGCGCCGACATCTTCTCCTATATGCAGGCGGCAACCGCCATCGAGACCGGTTATACCCTCGATCAGAACTGGCGGTCAGAACCGGGCCTCATCGCAGCCGTCAATGCCCTGTTTTCCCAGGCTGACAAACCATTCGTTTATGAGGAAATCCCCTTCCGCCCCATGAAAGCGGCCCCCATCGCCAGTCGCAATATCCTGACCCTCGATGGAAAGCAGGAGCCCCCCCTGGAATGGTGGTTCATCCCCGCCGGCCGGTTCACGGAAGGAGACAAGCCCCTGTCAAAAGGGGCGGCGAAGCAACGCATCACCGACGCCGTGGCGGCGGAAATAGCACGTCTGATTCAGCAGGGGCGGGAAAGACGCGCCCTGATCGGCCAAAGACCCCTGGAGGAAGGGGACATGGCCGTCCTGGTGCGCACCAATCGGGAGGCCCGTCTGATCCAGCAGGCATTACGGGCTCTCCGGATCGCCAGCGTCCTAACGAGCGAGGAAAGCATCTTCGACTCCCAGGTCGCCCGGGAACTTATCCAAGTTTTACAAGGGATTGCGGGGCATGCACGGGAAAGCCTCGTGCGCGGCGCTTTGACAACGGATATGCTGGGCGCCGGCGGAGAGGCGCTGGAGCTGTGGCTGCGTGACGACAACCGCTGGTCCGTCCGGCTGGAAACATTCAGACAGGATCACGACCTCTGGGAAACGCGCGGTTTTATGCGGATGTTCCGGACCCTGATGTCCAGGGAGGGCATCCGAGGCCGGCTGCTCTCTTTTCCCGACGGTGAACGCCGCCTGACCAACCTTCTCCATCTGTCCGAAATCCTTCACCAGGAGTCCCTCGCCCAGAAGCTGAACCCGGAGCGGCTGCTGCAATGGCTTGCGGAACAGCTAAGCGGCGAGGGACGGGAAAGTCGTGATGAGCACCTCCTCCGTCTGGAAAGCGACGCCCACGCGGTGAAGATCCTGACCATCCATAAAAGCAAGGGCCTCGAGTATCCCGTCGTCTTCTGCCCTTTCGCCTGGGGACCCTCGCGGATCACCGGGGAGTCTTTTTCCTTTCATGACGAAAGCCGCAACCGCGAATTGACCCTTGATCTCGGTTCTGCAGACCAGGGGTTGCACAGGCCTGCGGCGGAAAGGGAGCTGCTGGCGGAAAACTGCCGCCTCCTCTACGTGGCGCTGACACGGGCGAAACATCGCTGCTATTTTGTCTGGGGACGGATCAACAAGACGGACAGCTCCGCCCCGGCTTACCTCTTCCACCGGGACCAGGCGGACATTGAGGCATGCGGGCGGGATGACCTCTGCGGCGCTCTGGAAAAACGGATGGCAACATTATCGGATCAGGACATGCAGGCGGATCTGGCGCGTATCGCGGCGAAAAGCGGTGGAACCATCCGGTTGCAGGAGCTTCCCGCAGCGCCGGGCATCGCCCTCCCCCCCCGTCCGGAACCTTCGGAAACTTCAGTCTGCCGTAAATTCAAGGGACGCATCGACACATCCTGGAAGGTGGCCAGCTATACCCTGCTCATTTCCGGCCCCTCTCCGCTGGCAGAGCTGCCGGACCGGGATGCGATCACATCACCGGCGTCAGCACGCACGACCGAATTTCCCCTCCAGCTTCCCCCCCTCCCCCGGCGGGAGGCGAGTGATGATCGGTGGACCGAGAGAAATATTTTCACCTTTCCCGGTGGCGCGCGAGCCGGTATTCTGTTCCATGATATCCTTGAACAATTTGATTTTACTGAGCGTAATCTCGATGTGATCCGCCGCCTGGTTGCGGAAAAACTCCAGACTTACGGATTTGACCCGCACTGGGAAGAAACCTTGAGCGGAATGCTGCAAAACGTGGCCGCTTGCCCCCTGCCCCTGTTGGCAGCGTCAGGAACGGATCGCACCCCAACCCTGGCGCTCTCCCAAATCTCCACATCCGCTCGTCTGACGGAGCTGGAATTCTATTTCCCCCTACAGATGCTATCCCGTGAAAAGCTGAGCGCAACCTTTGGCAAAGGCGACTTGAAAGAGACGGGCCTGGAGCGCCTGAACTTCAATCCGGTACGGGGTTTCATGCACGGCTTCATCGATCTTGTTTTTCAGCATGAAGGGCGGTTTTATCTTGTGGACTGGAAATCGAATCTTCTGGGGCCCGGCATTGCAGACTATGCACCCACTTCTCTCAGGAAGGCCATGACAGAACATTTCTACGTTCTCCAGAGCCGCCTGTATGCCGTCGCCCTCCACCAGTATTTGACGCTGCGACTGCCGGATTATCAATACGAAAATCATTTCGGCGGCATTTATTACCTCTTTATTCGGGGTATGGACCCGGCGTGCGGCCCCGCATACGGCGTCTACGGGGACCGGCCGGCTGCGACTCTGATTAACACGCTGAGCAGCGTCCTGATTGATAAAACGCCCCAAAAGACCCCTTGACGAAACCCTGTCATTGATGCATACGGATACACACGAAACAGCAGAGGAGGTTGCAAGAAAATGACTGAACAAAGCACCGGTCGTGACCCAAAAAACATCTGGACCGTGGTTAAAGTCGTGCCTGAAAACCATGACATCAATTCACTCTATCTTGAAGGCTTAGATGAGCGATTTGTCGTCAGAAAGGCAGGACAGTTTGTGTCTATCAGCATGATGAGGGCTGATGGATGGAGCGAGCCGCACCCCTTCACGATATCAGGCGCTCCCGAAGACGCCATTTTGCGTCTGACAATCAAAAAGGAGGGCCTGTTCACCTCTGCCATCCCGGATTTGAAGCCAGGAACCCCGGTAAAGTGCATGGGGCCGCTCGGTGTCTTCTGTAGGAATATTGACATGAAGCCCGTTGTTGTCCTGATAGCCGGCGGCGTCGGTGTAACACCGTTTCTGAGCGTGCTGAGGCACTTCAGAAATATCAAGGCAGGCAATAAAGTAACGCTTTTCTGGGCAAATAAAGCCATGGCAGATGTCTTCTCTTCAGATGAGATCAAGGAGATGACGCAAGATCTCGACCTCGCCGTTGTTCACTGCTTGAGCCGTGAAGATGATGCTCAGCGTTACTTTCAGCAACAGTATCCCCGTGTTCACTACGAGAAGGGACGTTTGAACGGAGATATCTTGAAAAGACATGGGGTCGCCAAAGATGCCGCCTTATACCTCTGCGGTCCGCCTACCATGATGGAGGCTGCCCTCAAGGAACTTGGCAGTCTTGATGTGGAGCAATCTGCAGTGGAGCAGGAAAAGTTCATCTGGAAGTAAAGCGCTTCGATGCCCTATCGCGTCCAGCGATTGCCGCCGGCCGCCTTCGCCCGGTACATGGCAAAATCGGCTTTCTGGAAAAGGGCGTCCTTGTCGGGGCCGTCATCGGGGAAAACAGCGACGCCAATGCTGGCATGTACAACAAGCTCCTGATCGGAAATGCGAAAGGGCTGCTGGAATATCTGAAGAATTTTCTGGCCCAAAGGGTCCAGATCCTCCTTTTGTTTGATCCCCGGCAGAATCAGGAGAAACTCGTCACCCCCAAACCGGGCCACGGTATCACCGTCCCGCTGCTGCGATGCGAGCCGCTCCGCAACACTTCGCAGCAACTGATCCCCCGCATCGTGACCGAGGCGATCATTGACGTCCTTGAACTTATCCAGGTCCAGCATGATGACGGCAAATTGCTCCCCGCTCCGTCTCGCATGGGCGAGAATCTGGGAGAAACGGTCGTAGAACAGCAGGCGGTTCGGCAGGCCCGTCAGTGCGTCGTGGAAGGCCATGTGCTGGATGGTCTCCTCGGCCTTTCGCCGTTCGGTGATGTCATGGAGAATTCCACGGAAGCCGACAGGCCGGGCGGCAGCGTCCCGGATGAGGGAAACGGATACTTCCACATGCTGTTCTTTCCCCTCCGGTCTGACGACCCGCCAGGAAAGCCCCCGGAAGGAGGTTCCCGTCAGAAACACCTGATGGAAGGTTCTGAAGATCATCCCTGCGTCCTCGCCTGAGGCATAAGATGCAAAATTCGTCCCCTCCAGTTCGCTGCGGGACACCCCGGTAATCCGCAGGGCCGCATCATTGATGAAGGTGATCGTCCCCTTCAGATCCACCTCGTAATAGCCGTCATCGATGTTTTCAATAATTGACCGATACCGCTCTTCACTTGCCCGCAGATCCGCTTCTGTCTGTTTGCGTTTGGTTATATCGGTGTGCGTTCCTTCATAATAGAGGATGCTGCCATCGCCGTCGCGAACGGCCCTGGAACTGACGGACACCCAAAAGATGCTGCCGTCCCGGCGGAAGGCTTCATGCTCGAAATTTTCCACATATCCCTGCTCCGCCATCATGCGCTTGAAGTTCTCCCGCTCCTCCGGATGGACATAATGCTGTTTTGCAATATCGGTGATATCTTCAATCATTGCTTCCGGAGATTCATA
>JAPLJM010000357.1 GCA_026388595.1 Deltaproteobacteria bacterium | reverse complement strand
CTGCCGTCTGGGTCAGCCCCAGCAGGATCGTGAGAGGCACCGCCTTCGGCCGCACCGACATTCCCTGGCAGCGCATGAAGAAGAGGAGGACCATGCCGCCCAGGGCCATGCGAAAGGCGTTGAAGTCGAAGGGCCCCATGTGCAGCAGAGATTTCTTCATGACGACCCAGTTGTAGCCCCAGGTGACCCCCAGCAGGATCAGCGCCGCCAGAGGCTGCCACCGGTCGGAAACCAGCCTGTTCAAGCAACCCCCTCGCTTTCTTTCCCCGTATTGATCCTCACAGTTCAGTCATTCTCCTGATTTTGTCTTTTACGGCTTGAGCCGTCAAGGGTGACAATGCCTTTATCGAGGTGGCGGACCCCCCGCTTCATAACGCCGGCAGGTTAGGTTGTAATTTATTCTTTGTATTCGTCCGCCTGATCAGGGCTTCGAAGTACCTTGATTTCACCTGGCTGCTCGCCATTGCCTGTTTAACAGGGGGCAGCCTAAGAATGACACCGAGAATAGCCGCCATGGCCCTGTGACTGAAAAGAGCCTGATTATCAAAAATGAGATTCTGCAGCTTTCCTCTTTCAATGGCCATCACAACAGCCAGATGAACAGAATTCAACGGTGTGATGACCCTCTGAGGACGTGATTTTAATGTAATGTACTTTTCCTGACAGGCACTTACGCAAAGACCGCAACCAAGGCAGATTTCTTCACACAATCGAGCTTTTTTTGCTTTCGGTTTGCGTGGATTATTTGCTGAAACGAGGCTCATGGCGTCCACGGGGCAGACGTTGACGCACTGACCGCAACCCGTGCAGCTTCCTTCCTGAATCTCCGGCAGAAAATTTGTCGTATGAACAGGATGCAGAAGGCCGAAACGCCTCGCTGCGATCATGGCCTCACAGCAGCAGCCACAACAGTTGCAGATGAAATTGACCTCCTCACGGACATTGGAACCGAACTGAACCAGCTTTTGATCATAGGCGACCTGGAGCAAATCCAGACATTCCTCCGCACTAACCGGCCGGGCAGGGCCGTGTTTGATCAGGGACCCTGCCGTCACGTTAAAGGTCATGCAGATCTCCTTCGGTGCACCACAGTCCCTATCGAGATGCTGCATTTTGTGGCGGCAATAACAGATGCTGATGCCCCTGAAGGAAGCTGTTTTGATGACCTCGGTGGCCCGTTCATAATCGAAGACAACCAGGCTGAATTCTGAAGAAAGGGATGGCTCGTGAACGAATACACGGCCCAACTGTGTTTCTCCTTCCGTAAAGAGGGCTTTTACGAAGTCCTCTTCCACATTGAGATACTGGTAGAAAAGTTCGCTCAGTATTTTCTGATCAATATCCCCGCGGATCCTCATGAGAGAAAACTCAAAGAAACCGGCCATGGGAGGTGAAAGGACATAGGTTTGCCCCCCATCTTCCTCGATATCGAGAAGAATCGCCCGGTTTGCCAGATCATCCAATATCTTCCGGGCCGCTGACATCTTCATCTTCCAGATGCGGGCGGCCTTCTCTGCCGTGAATGGTTTTATGGGAAGGAGCGATACCAGAGCAGCATTTTTTTCAGTGAACAGAATATTCAGGATTTTATAGAGCGTGTCCGACGGGGGCGCCCCTTGGGGAAATCGATTAATCCGATCTGTCAGGGCTGCATAGCCTGACTTCATCAGGTGATGGGTCATGGCAACCTAGATTTTGATAGCATCCTGATTTATAAAATCCTATTTAGGCATGCCTCCAGGAAATCAGGAGAAAGTAAGCGACAATGACAATGGTCGCCAATGGGGAAAACCACTCGGGGACCTTCACGCCATAACCATGGGCGAGCATGGCGGAGCCCAGAACAAGAATGGAATACATCGCCCCGTTTTTCAGGTAGATGTATTTCTTGATCTTATCCACATTATAGACGGTTAGCTGCCGGACAACAATGGCACCGATGCCGTTTCCCAGAAGAATCAACGGCACCGACATGGTAAAAGCAAAAGCGCCGACAACCCCATCGATGGAAAATGTGGCGTCAATGACCTCCAGATAGATGATCTTTGCCACATCGGACATGGGCGTATTGCCGCTCAGAAGCCGCTCCTCCTGGGTTTCGGCATGACGTCTGAAGCCGTGGGTGATGAAAAAGGCGGTTGATCCGACGACGGCTCCGAAGGCCAGCATGGGGTCTATTTCCAGGGCAAACCAGACAATAACCATCAGGAACACCGAGACAACGGCATAAAACCATGCACCCTGACGGGCAAAAAAACTTTCTCCGGGCAAACCGAACTTCTTGGGCTCAAGAAAAAGCCAGTGACAAAAGAGAAATATGAAGAACACGCCGCCGCCGATGAGCAGGACAGGAGAACTTTGCTGAATGGCCTTGAGGGCCGCTGGATCGCCGGTCAGCGTGGCCGTGAATGCCTGAACAGGCCCCAAACCGGGCGCGATGGCCCAGACGATCAGCCAGGGTAGGAGACCGCGGACGCCAAATACCGCTAAAGCGATCCCCCAGGTCAAAAACCATCGCCGTGCACGGGGGTTCATGGTCGTCAGGACCTCCGCATTGATGATGGCATTGTCGATGCTGGTGATGGACTCGAAGAGAGCCAGTCCGGCGATGGTCAGGATGGAAGACGTGA
>JAPLJM010000091.1 GCA_026388595.1 Deltaproteobacteria bacterium | reverse complement strand
TGATCTATACTGGATCGTCGTCCGGCATGATTTTCAAGGGCAGGGTGCGGGCCGGAAAATGCTTGCCATGAGTGAATCGTCGATTCAAGGGGCAGGGGGCCGCCGGATTTATGCGGAAACCTCCGCCCGGGATCAGTACGCGTCCACCCGGCGATTCTATGAAGCCCGGGGCTACCGGCAAGCGGGCTTTCTGCCGGATTTTTACGCCCCCGGCGACGGTAAAATTATTTATGTCAAGGTTATAGATTGACAACTTCTATGTATGGAAACCCTGAAGGGAAGGGTGATCTACGTTTTTACTCAAAAGGAGGTTCATCATGGCAGAAGCAAAGACGGTGCAGAAAGGCAAAAAGGTAAAGGATTTTAACCTGTTTAGGATACCGTCAGAGCTTCGCTTAGCGTCGGGTGGGGGATGATCCATCTCTTTAATTCCCTTTTCCCCAGACCACCGGCGATGGCAAGGCTCATGGATGTGATGAGGTCCGCCGCATGGTCGCCGACGATGGTCGTGCCGATCAGCCTGTCCCGGTGAAACAGCATTTTCACGACCCCCTGTCCCATCAATTCCGTGCGGGCAATGATATTGGCAGCATAATCCGATTTCATGACCTCGACGGTCAGCCCTTGCCGGTGCGCCTGTTTTTCTGTCAAGCCGACGCGGGCGACCTGGGGGTGGGAATAAACCACCGACGGGACCGCCTCCTCCATACAGACGACCGATCCATCGCCGAAGAGCGCGCTGGCCAAGGCCTTTCCCTGTTTTATCGCCCGGTGCGCCAGCATCAAGCCGCCCGTTACGTCACCGATGGCGTAGATGCCGGGGATGTTCGTCATGTGCTGCGCGTCCACGAAGATTCCTTTCTGATCGTAACAAATGCCGATCCGGTTTAATGCCTCTTGATCCAGGTGGGGTTTCCTGCCGGTGCAGATGAGGGTGCAGGCCGCTTTCAGCCCGAGATCCTCTCCCTGGCGCACCGCGGCTGCCCGGACGCCGTCCGCCGTCTCCTGGATCGTCTGAAGTCTCGTTGAGGTATGGATTGTGACACCCAGCCGGATCAACGCCTGTTTCACTAAGGCTGCCGTGTCTTCGTCTTCAAAAGGCAGGATCTGTTCCAGCAGTTCAATGACCGTCACTTTTACATTGAGCTCGGCAAGAAAAGTTGCAAATTCCATGCCGATGACATTGCCCCCCACGACGATCATGCTCTCCGGGAGGGTCTCCAACTGGAGAAAACCGTCGGAGGTCAGAATGTGTTTCGAAGTCGCAATGCCCGGCAGGAGGGCGGGTTCCGATCCCCAGGCGATAACGATGTGCTTAGCCTGAAGAACCTGAGCGTTTCCGCCAATGTCGATCCATTGAACCTCCCCGGGAGACAGGATCTTTCCTTCACCCGGCCTCAGCGCCACACCGGCCTCGCGGAGGGATTTTTCCACGCCCAGGGCCGAGATGTGGACCATCTGCTGCTGATGTCGCATCATGGCGGCAAAATCGAAGGACGCCTGCCCTGTAATAACCCCGAGACGTTTCATTTTCTTCAGGTCCGCATAGTGCCTGCTGCAGGCCAAGAGCGCCTTGGTCGGGATGCAGCCCCGGTGGGTGCAGGTCCCGCCCCAAAGATTCTTCTCGATAATCGCCACCCGGGCGCCGCTCTGGGCGGCGTGCTCCGCCAGGGCGTGACCGCCGGGTCCGGCGCCGATAACGACAAGGTCAAATAGTTCAGACAAAACGGTTGTTCCTCAGGATGATCAACAGGGAAAACAGTGCGATTTTCAGAAATAAACGGCCATTCATCATGGCCGTCCGCGGATGGGACTCGTGCTTAGTTAACCTTCAGCTCTTTTTGGCTGCAGCGTCCTCCGGCTTTTTTTCCGGTTCCTGAAGGGCTTTCTGGAAGCCCCTGATCGCTTTGCCGAACGAGCTCCCAAGCTCGCCGAGCTTGCCCGGTCCAAAGATAATCAGAACGATAACCAAAATAACCAGCAGGTGCATAGGCTGAAAAAGACCCTGAAACATATTGTCGTCTCCCTTTATTTTTTTACAGGCCCTACATGATTTTCTTAACCCTG
>JAPLJM010000025.1 GCA_026388595.1 Deltaproteobacteria bacterium | reverse complement strand
AGTGCGCATTTCCTGGTATGGGCCGCAGATGAGTGTCCGGTCATTGGCGACGTCCAGGCTCATGGAGACATGGGCCCACGGCCAGGATATTATCGATGCCCTGGGTCTAACCCGTCCGGCAACGGACCGCCTCCGCCACATCGCCCATCTCGGTGTGAGCACCTATGGCTGGAGCTTCAAGAACCGCGGGATGGACCCCTTTGGTCCTGGGGACCGCCTGGGGCAGCGGAGATCATCCGCGGCGGGGCTGAAGATTTCTGTCTCGTCGTAACCCAGCGGCGCCATGTGGACGATACGAATCTGGCGGTCACCGGTGCGACTGCCCGCCAGTGGATGATCATCGCCCAGGCCTTCGCCGGTCCGCCGGCCTCAGGACCGAAAGCGGGAAGATTCGGCAAAAAACATATCTGAGAATTGCACAATATGGAAATATAACCCATGGATTTAATATTCATTTCCATTAACAAACACCCTTTCGATAACCTGTGGATTAAAAAGTCAAGGGTTTCCATTACCATGCCATTCGGAAGGGAGGACGGCACAAGTCGATATGGAAACATTTATGCATTTTCAGGAGGATAGGCCGTGGATTTCAAGCTGACAAAAGAACAGGAACTCATCCAGAGGACGGCGCGGGAATTCGCCGAGAAGAACCTTCTGCCCCAGGTTGAGTCGATTATCGAAGAAAACAGGGTGCCCGACGCGGTGATCCGGGATCTGAAGGATCTGGATCTTTTTGCCCTCTTCATGCCGGAGGCCTATGATGGGGCCGGAGCGGATTATCAGAGCTATGTCCTGGTGATGGAGCAGATTGCCCGGATCTGCCCGGCCGTGGCGGTTATCATGTCGGTGAATGCCGTGGGGCTGGCAGCGGTGGAGATCTTCGGAACGGAGGCCCAGAAGAAAACCTATCTTCCCCCGGGATGCCGGGGCGACGGGGTTCTGTCCTTCGCTTTTACGGAGCCGGGAACCGGTTCCGATCCCAAACAGATCACGGCGACAGCGACCCGGAAGGGCGATGCCTATATCCTGAACGGAACGAAGCGCTTCATCACGAATGCGAGCTTTGCAGGTCCGATCATTATCATCGCCCGGGAGACGGAGACCGGCGAGGTCAGCGGTTTTATCGCGGACAAATTCTGCGATGGGTACGCCATTTCCGAACCCTGGAAGAAGATGGGCTGCCAGGGGGCGCCCCTGTACGATGTTTATCTCAAGGATCTGGCCGTTCCGGCGGAGAACAGGCTGGGCGCTCCGGGCAAGGGCTTCCGGATCCTCAAGGTGGCCCTCGCTCTGGGCAAAATCGGCATCAGCGCCATCTTTCTGGGGACGATGCTGGCGGCCTACGAGGAGGCCCTTCGGTACGCCAGGGAGAAGACGCACCGCGGAGAGCCGATCACCAAATTCCAGGCCATACAGATGGCCATCGTGGATATGGCCATGAAGTATGAGGCCGCCCGCTGGATGACCTATCGCATCGGCTACCTTGCGGATCATGCGAAGGACAAGGGCGACATCCTGAAGGATTCCGCCATGGCAAAGATCTTCGTCACCGAGACGGCCGTGGATCTGGCGCGCATCGCCGTGGGTGTTCACGGATCCTACGGGCTCATGAAGGACTACAAAGTTTCCCAGATCTGGCGGGACGTTATCTTTGGACCCCAGGTCGAGGGGGTGTCCCATCTCCTCAAGGTCCTGGTGGCCGGCGAGATTCTCAAGGGCTGAGAACAAGACGGGAGAGCCCCAATGGGGTTCGTTGTCGTTTCGGATCATGGGAAAGAGGAAGCCATGAATATTGTTGTTGCCATGAAGCAGGTTCCGGATCTGAAGATGATCCGGATCAGGGACCGCCGCCCCCTTCTGGAGGATGTGCCGTTCATGATGGGGGAGATCGACCGGAGCGCCCTCGAGGCCGGAGCGGAACTGCGGGAAGCCCTCAAGGGAAAGCTGATCGTCCTTTCAGCGGGGACAGAACCCCTGGAAGATACGGTCAAGGAAGCCCTGGCGGCGGGCGCCGACGAGGCCATCCTGATTCTGGATGAAGCGCTCCGGGACGGGGAAAGCGCCCTTGTCGCGCAGGTTCTGGCGGCAGCCCTCGCGCGGATGCCCGATGTGGGAATCATCCTCTTTGGGGAAGGGAGTGCGGACAACTATTCGGGTCAGGTTATGGCCAGGGTCGCAGAGATTCTGTCATGGCCCCAGGTAGGATATGCTCGGGAGATCCGGATCGAAGGGGGTGTCGCCCAGATCACGCGGTCGCTGGAGGATTGCGAGGAGCTGCTGGAAGTTCCCCTGCCTGTTGCCGTCAGCGTCGTGGCTGAAATCCGGCAGCCGAAAACACCCTCGGTGACCGGCATTCTTCGGGCGGGACGAAAGCCGAAGACCCTCTGGACCCTTGCAGACCTGAATATCGGTTTGAATGGAGGCGCGCCGGTCAGGACGATCAGCCGGCTTGCACCGGTCAGTTCCCGTCTGGGGCAGGTCATCGGTTCCGTGGATGAACTGGTGGAGATCGTGAAAGCGAAGCGGGGGCCGTCATGAACATCATTCTTTACAGCGAGCGGCCTGATCTGGCCTCCGAATTGGTTACGGCGGGCCGGGCCATCATGGATATCTGCGGGGGCGCCCTGCAGGCACTGACCATCGACGACGATGAGCAGGCGGATTTTTTGGCGGCCCGGGGAGTATCTGTTCACCGGGTCCGGTCGGATCAGCCCTCACCGGCGGATGTGGCGCAGTTGGCCTCGGCCGTCCACCAGACAGCGGTTGCCTTGGAGGCCGATATGATCCTCCTCGCCTCGAACCGACGCGGCCGCGAGCTTGCCGGCCGGCTGGCCCAAAAGCTCGGCGGCGGGTGCTTGACCGATGTGGGGCGATTCGAGGTCCTTGATGGCCGCCCGGCCTTTTCCCGCAATGCCCTGGGGGGGGCTGTGGAGGACGTCCGGTGTATGGAGACCGGCAAGCAGGTGATTGCCTTGACGCCCCATTCCTTTGCTGCAGCAGGCGTTGCAACAGGTCCGGGGCCGGTATCCGATTTGCCGGTCCGGCTCTCTCCTTCTCTTGTCCGCCTGAAGGAGACAATCCGGAAAGGGGCGGATGCAGTCGATATCGAGAAGGCCGATATTCTGGTGGTCGTCGGACAGGGGATCGAAAACAAGGAAGATTTGACAAAAGCGGCCCAGATCGCCCGGTCCCTGGGGGCGGAGGTGGCCTGCACCAAACCGGTGGCCACGGACAGAAAATGGTTTTCCGAGGAACGGATTATCGGACTCTCCGGGAAACGGTGCAAACCCCGGCTGGCTTTGCTGCTGGGCGTTTCGGGGCAGGTCCAGTTCACCGTGGGAATCCGGGACGCGGGCGCCATCGTGGCGGTCAATCTCGACGAGAAGGCCAATATCGCCTATGTGGCCGATTATCTGCTGGTGGGAGATCTGAAGACCCTCCTGCCCGAACTGGTGAAGCGCTTTTCCGCATAGCATAACCTGTAAAAAATGGTTCGCAAGCAGCGAATCAAATGTTTTTCGCCTTTCCAGAATTGAAGTTAACAGTTTGTTTTTGATTATAATGTTGTATAAGCATCCCTGAAGCGAAAAAGATTTTTGAGCGGCGGCGAAGCCATTTTTCAAAGGTCTTGACCTATACAACCATCAACCATCGAAAGGAGATCAGACGTATGAAGGACAAAGCCATCATCACCGCGGCCATTACGGGAAGCATCCACACACCCACCATGTCACCGTACCTGCCCATCACACCCGGGCAAATCGCCGATGAGGCGGTCCGGGCCTATGAGGCCGGCGCGGCGGTCTGTCACGTCCATGCACGGAACCCAGAGACGGGAATGCCGGTGCCGGACACGAACCTGATGAATCAGATCATCACCAGCATCAAGAGCCGCTGCGACATCGTCGTCTGCATCACCACCGGAGGCGGGTTGGGCATGACGACAGAGCAGCGGGTGGCACCGGTGACGCTCTTCAAACCGGAGCTGGCCTCCTTCAATGCGGGCTCTGTCAACTTCGCCCTGTTTCCGGTGATTCCGAGGTACAAGGAATGGAAATTCGAATGGGAGAAGATGTACCTGGGGATGTCGGAGGATTTCATCTTTCCCAACACCTTCAAGACGATGCGGGAATACTGCGCCT
>JAPLJM010000051.1 GCA_026388595.1 Deltaproteobacteria bacterium | reverse complement strand
GGATCGACCGAGATCGATCCGGGAGATGGTTAGAAAGTAGTGGCTGAAGACGGGTTCAAATGATGTCATCCACCGTCAGGGTCTGGGGATTAACCTTTTCCCGGAGCCGCTTGCGCTCACGGATCTTGTTCTGGGCACTTTCCGGAAGCTCCGTGTAGAAGATGACATTTTTCTGGATCAGGAGGTCGATCAGGTCTTCCAACAGCCGGATGATCCCCATGTCCGATAGGGACAGCAACAGCTTGCGAGAATCGGCGCTTACAGTTTTGTTAAGAAAATCAAGGATTTCCTCATCCACTACGGTTTTTTCTTCACTGGCGTTTTGTTTGGGAGTGCTGTGCATCGCAATGATTCTGCCTTCCCCGTCCCGTTCTACATACAGCATGGTTTTGACCCCCTGGTTATGGTGTTGGAATAAAATTCTTCCAGGAAATGGTAGCATTATTTTTTAAAAAAATATATAATAAACTTCGGTTCAACGAAGAATGAAAAATGGAGAATCACAGCGCATTAAGCGACGGCCTCTCCCGGGATGGTAAAAATGAGCATGCCTGTAAAAATAGATGTAGTTCCTGCAAAGGGCCAAGCCCCTGTGAAGGATCAAATTTCCGCGAAGGATCAGGCCCCCGCAAATGAGCAAGCCCCTCCTCCGGACGACTGGAAACTCGGACCGGACCGGGATAGCTATGACGACCCGCTTCTGGATTGCCTGATGCAGCTCGCCAGGCTGCACGGCCTTCCCGCTGCCCGCACAGGGCTGATCTCCGGCCTGCCCCTCGTGATGAATCGCCTCACGGTGGAGCTGTTTTCAAGGGCGGCGGACCGGGCGGACCTGTCCTCCCGCGTCCTGCAAAAGCCCCTTGATCAGATCTCCCTGCTGCAGCTTCCGGCGATATTGCTGCTGCAGGGGCGGCAGGCCTGTGTCCTGGTGAAGATTGAGGCGGTGGATGAAAAATACAAGATCCTGCTGCCCGAAACGGGCATGGGGGAAAAGATCGTCACGAAGGCGGAACTGGAGCAGATCTATACAGGCTACGCGATCTTCGCCCGTCCGAAATACCGGATGGAACGGAAGTCATTGGAAGAATTGAGCCCCGGCTCGGAAAAAGACTGGTTCTGGGGAACGTTCTTCAAATCCTGGCGCATCTACCGGGACGTCATGATCGCCTCCTTCCTGATCAATGTGTTCGGCCTGGTCAGCCCCTTCTTCGTCCTGATTGTTTATGACCGCGTGATTCCCAACAACGCCGTGGAGACATTGTGGGTGCTGGGCATCGGGATTACGGTGATCTATTTGTTTTCCGTGATCATGCGGGCCCTGCGAAGTTATTTTATCGACGAGGCAGGCAACAAGGCCAACCTCAAGATCTCCGGCGCGCTGCTTCAGAAGGTCCTGGACCTGCGGATGGAGGTCCGCCCCCAGTCCATCGGATCTTTTACGAGGAACCTTCAGGAGTTTGAAAGCATCCGCGATTTCGTCACCTCCTTTTCCATCACCTCCGTGATCGATCTGCCCTTCATGGTGCTGAGCCTGTTTGTGGTCTGGTGGCTCGGGGGGCCCATTGTCTTCATCTTCTTAACCGCGATCCTGATCCTGGCCGTCCATGCCTGGCTCATCCAGAAACCCCTGCAGGGGGCCGTCGGAAAAACCTTTCAGGCCTCTTCCCAGAAAAACGCCATTCTCGTGGAGGGGATATCGGGCCTTGAAACAATCAAGATGCTCGGCGCCGAGAGCCAGATTCAGCGGGCATGGGAGGAATCGGTCAGCTTTATCGCGAAATGGAGCTCCCGTGCAAGGTTCCTGTCGAGCTCGGTCGGTGACTCCTCCTTCTTTCTGCAGAGTACCGTCGTGGTGGCCGTCGTCATTGCCGGCGTCTACATGATCGCGGAAGGCCAGCTCTCGCAGGGCGGTCTGATCGCCCTGGTCATCCTTTCCCGGCAGGCGCTGGCGCCCATGGGGCAGGTGGTGAGCCTTGCCACGCGCTACCAGCGTGCGAAAGAAGCCCTCAAAACGCTCAACGACATCATGGATCTTCCCGTGGAGAGGCCTGCAGGCAAGGTCTTCCTGCACCGCACCCGCTTTGATGGTGCGATCGGGATCAGGGGCCTCACTTTTTCCTATCCCGGCCAGACCTCCAAGGTCCTCAACAACATCACCCTGGAGATCCGCGCCGGGGAAAAGGTCGGCATCATTGGTCCCATCGGGTCGGGGAAGACCACCCTGGGCAAGCTCATGCTGGGGCTCTACGAACCGAGCAGCGGCATGGTCACAATGGATGGGACGGACATCCGCCAGATCGATCCCACGGAGCTGCGCCGGTTCATCGGGTACGTCCCCCAGGACATCCAGCTTTTCCGGGGCACCGTCCGCAACAATGTCATGATGGGCACCCATGACGTGGACGATATGACCATCCTGCGCGCATCGATGATGGCCGGTGTGGACGACTTTGTAAAAAAGCATCCGCTCGGATATGATATGGAGATCGGAGAGCTGGGCCGGGGGCTCTCCGGCGGACAGAGGCAGTGCATCGTCATCGCCAGGGCGCTTCTACTCGACCCCCCGGTGCTCGTGCTGGATGAACCGACGAGCAATATGGACAACCGAAGCGAGATCGCGCTCAGAAGGAAATTGGCCGAAATAATCACGGAAAAGACCCTGATCCTGATCACGCACCGGGCATCGCTGCTGGACATGGTAGACCGCCTCATCGTCATTGACAACGGTGCCATCATCGCAGACGGGCCAAAGGCTTCCGTGCTTGAAGCCATGAAAAGAGGCCAGCTCAAAATGTAACGACTTTGTAAAAAAGTCCGGATACCATCCCGAATTCAAAGCTTTTGCGCCTTTATTGCGAGTTCGTTTAAAATGTAAACAGGAGAAGAATCTGTGTCAGAAGATCCCAAGGATAAACCGGCGCCCCTGCCGGAGATGAAGCAGAAATTGCAGGAACTTTTCTACCGGATGAAGGCCGAGGAGGTCGACTTCGCCACGGACATCCGGACGTCCATTCTCGCCCAGTCCCCCCGAGGGGCCGGAGCGATCGTCTGGGCGATCCTGATCCTGTTCCTCGTCGGCATTATCTGGGCCGCCTTCTCGGAAATCGAGGAAGTCACCCGCGGCGAGGGCAAAGTGATCCCCGCCAGCCAGATCCAGGTCGTCCAGAACATGGAGGGGGGGATCATCTCGGAGCTCCTCATCAAAGTGGGCGATACGGTTAAAAAAGACCAACTGCTCCTGCGGATCGACCCGACCCGACATGCATCGTCCTTCCAGCAGAACCGCGCAAAGTATCTCTCCAACAAGGCCAAGGCGGCCCGCCTGCAGGCTGAAACGAGCGGCACGGCTTACAGGGTCCCTGCGGAGGTGA
>JAPLJM010000005.1 GCA_026388595.1 Deltaproteobacteria bacterium | reverse complement strand
ATGATCAGACAGCTATACGAATTCATCTATGAGGTTCATAAACTGCCCTTTCCCAGCGAAATTCAGGTGATCCGGAAGGTGGTGCGGGGAAAGGTCTTCCCCCGCCTTTGGCGTTTCAGGGCAAAATTCAGGAGCATCTTCTGTACGGAGCTCATTGCCGAATCCTATATCCGCATGGGACTCTTACCGGCAATGCCCCCTTCGTCAGCGTACCTGCCCCCGGATTTCACGTCTCAGCGAAAACTGCCGCTCCTGAAAGGCGCATACCTGAGCAACGAAGTGTTGATTCGGTTACCCCGTTGATTGCAATAATTGAATTTCTTCAACAAGACGGGGCAGGATCACCGATGTGGACCCGCGTAGGCGAATGTCCACGATGGTATGGGTCAGGTCGGTCTGGCCTGTATTGATTTCCATAATGAGTGCGCCGCGGCTTTTGGCGCGATAGGGAAGTCGGTTGGCAGGAGCCACGTCGGCAGATGTACCGGCGATGATATAGATGCTGGCCTGCTTTGCCTCCTGGAATGCCTTTTTCATGGCTTGATCCGGCAAATCCTCCCCAAACAGGATAAAGTCGGGTTTCAGGATCTTTCCGCAGGCGCAGAAAGGAATGCGATCGATAACTTCCGGCGGATGATTCTTTTCGTAGACATTCCCACAGAAGATGCACCGGAGCAGGCGGCTGTTGCCGTGAAGTTCAAGGACGTCCCGCGACCCGGCCTCCTGATGAAGGGCATCAATATTTTGCGTGGCAATAGAGCGGACAATGCCCATGCGTTCCAGCTCCGCCAGGGCAAAGTGACCGGCGTTGGGCCGGGCATGTCCGAATTCATCAGCGAGCCGGTTGAAAAAACGCCATAATTTAACGGGGTCTTTCTTAAAATTTTTAAGAAAGGCGTATTCTTTTGGCGGATACTGCGACCAGATGCCCTGGGAACAACGAAAAGTAGGAATGCCGCTGTCAACAGATATTCCCGAACCTGTCAAGACAGCGGTGTTCTTTTTCCGCAAGAGGATTTCTGCGGCTTTGCGAATTCTATCCATGCATCCAAGCCGCTATTTTGCGACTTCCTTTTTGAATTCCTGCTGCTTTACCTTTTGACTTTTTCTATCTATCCTCGCTGTCAATAAAAAAGCCGAATAAAAACAACTGCGAGAGAATAACATACAATCAACAATTTTTCATGTGATTGCTTCCTAACCGGCTAATAATAGATAATGATACTTGGCTTGTCAAAATTTTACAGAGTCCACCTGATTGTTGCTGTAAAGTCAAGCAAATATACTTCAAGCCTTCCATTGGTACGGATCAACGACCCCATCCAACGACCGTCCGGTTGTCACAATCAATAGTTGCAATCTTTTTCCTGTTCAGGCATGTATACGATGGATGAATTTCAAGTAGATCCTTTACAAAGGAGGAGGTACGGATGAGCGCAAAAATTGGCGAACTGATTTTTCTTCAACAGCTTGCAGGCAGATTTAAAATTCCGGTTCCCGCTTTTGTGGTGGAACCGGTGAATCAATCGGATATTAAAAAGAAATTGCAGGACTGGGGAAGCGGGATCATTAAACCGGACGTGCTTGCAGGAAAACGAGGCAAGGCCGGATCGGTTCATAAAGTCAGTGATTACCGTGAAGCCATGCTGCTTCTAAAGAAAGTGGCCGCAGCGGAAGTCGGTGGACTGCAGCCTCGAACATCGTACATGGTTCAGGCGGTACCGGCGGATATGGAGCTTTTTACGGCAATCACCTATAATTCCAAATTTCTTTCTCCCTCTTTTACTGTATCACTCAAAGGCGGAATGGATGTCGAATCCATCCCGGATTCAGACAAGATAACGATCCCCGTCGATGTCTTTCGCGGATTGAATGCCTATCAGGCTTCAGAGGCGCTGAGCAAACTGGGTTTGCACGGCAGTCTGAACTCCATGCTGGCGCGCTGCTTTGTCAATCAGTGGGATATGTTCATCTCGACCGGCATGCAGTCCTGTGAAATCAATCCGTGGCGCGTGACCAAAGACGAAAAGATATTTGCCTGCGATTTTAAAGCCACGTTCGATGAAAACAATTTCAAGTTCCGTGATCTCGGGTTTGAATTCCCGGAATACCCGAGCACGGAAGAGACATTTGATGAGGAGATGCGACTCTGGTCCGCAGCGAGCCATCAGGGACAGGCCCATGTGTCATCGCTCGGTGGAAAAAAGATTCTCCCGATTTTGTTCGGCGGCGGCGCCAGCACCATTATCATCGAAACGCTGACCCAATGCGGCGGAGATCCGATCTTTCTTTCTGATTTTGGCGGTAACCCGCCTTACGACCGCATGAAAAAGACCGCTGAAATCTGCTTCCGCCATAAACTGGCCAATGCTTCACTGCTGCTCATTCTCGGCGGCAAGGCCAACAACACGCAGATTGACGTGACCTTTGCCGCCATTGCAGACGCTCTGGAAGAATGGGTGGCCCAGCATGGACCCATTCATATCCCCGTTGTCATCGGACGAGGCGGTCCCGGCCTCGTCCAGGGGCTTGCGGTCATGAAAAAAACCCTGGAAAACCTCAACTTGCCGTTTGTCTTCTTCGGACCGGATACGCCCATTACACTGGTTGCTGCCTATGCGGCCAAACTGGCGAATTACAGCGAGAACGACGTAAAGGAGGACCAGCAATGAGAGCGAAATCATTGAGTGATATCCTGAAAAAAGGGGATCGTATCGCCGTATCGAACATTACCGGCCGTGAAGCTTCCAAGGTCTCGATGATTTCTCAACGCTACTGCAGGAATATCGTGGCCGGATGGGCGCTCGGCAAGGACGGTCAGACCGTTGACGTTCCGGGGGGCAAGCCGATACCTGTATTCGGCCAGTTCGAGGACCTGTTGTCAGTCCTGCCGGATGCGAAAAAACCAAATAAAATAATCGTTTATTCACCGCCTGATGCCGTTTACGGTGATGTCAAGGAGGTGCTGGAACACGGCAAAAAATTTGTCGAAACCATCTTCGTAATCACGGAACATGTGTCCGTCGAAGTAACAGCGAAACTCAAATCCCTTGCCGATAGTGCTGGTATCGATATCGTCGGCTGCAATACGCTCGGCGTCATCAATGCTCACGACCGTGCGCGCGTCGGCGCCGTCGGCGGAGATTCTCCGGATGAAACATTCATCAAGGGAAGCGTTTGCATCCTGTCCAACTCCGGGAATATGGTCAATACCATTGCAACCTACCTCAAGTCCGCCGGATTGGGTATTTCCTACGGAATCTCAACCGGCAAGGACCCCCTGGTCCTGACACCGATGAAGGAGCTTCTTTCCCTTGCCATGATGGACACACGCACACGGCTTGTCATCCTCTACGTTGAACCGGGCGGATCGTATGAAGAGGAGGCGGTCGCCTATCTTAAGTCCCTCAAAGGCCCGAAACCGGTCATTGTCTACGTTTCAGGCCAGTTCGCCGAAGGACGCAGTATCTCGCTGGGACACGCCGGTGCGGTCGTCGAAGGGAATAATACCACGGCTTCGGCAAAAATGAAGATGTTCGACGACTATTTCGGGGTCCCGGTTTTTGACCCGGATCATCCGAAAATGTCCATGTCCATCCTCAAGGAAAAAAAGCGGGGCGTCCGCGTCAACACGCTTCACGACCTTGTAAATGCAGCCATGGCCGTGACGGATGCCTGTGGAATTAAAACGGACTTCTCCCCGACGCAGCCGATTGGGCTCAACCCATGGTTCAAGAATTTCGGCGCCTTTGAACATAATCTCCCCCGCACCATGATTCTTCATCCCGGGGCCATCCCGGAACCTTACGGTTCTCTGGTTGAGCGATACGTCAAGTCCGGCTTCGGCCGGATACAGACGCGGCAATCCATGCGTAACGTGTCGCATGCATCCTCAAATGACGGTGTTACACCGCGCATCTACGGCTATTCCGTCATGAACCTGATGAAAAAAGGCTCCTTTGTCGAATCAGTCCTTCTTTACTGGCTCGGCCATCCGCTCAAGCACGCGTTTGAAATACGTTTATTCGAAATGGGACTGATCGCATCGTTGACGAACGGACCGGGCACGATTTCAAGCCAGGCGCCGAAACTTTCCGCTTCGGCGGGGAATGCGCCGAATACGGCCATGATTGCAACCCTGGCCGCCATAGGAACGGTTCACGGCGGAAACGGCCAGGAAGCAGCCAAGATGCTGATTGATGTTTTCGGAAAAACGGGGCTGACCGATCCCTACGACAAGGAAAAAGCGCCTGACCTGGATGCGATTGTTCGCGACTATGTCAAGAAATTCAAGGAAAGGAAAATGGTGGACAAGGAAGCGGGCCTTCATTACGAAAAGGTCCCCTGCCTCGGACATCCCGTGTTCAACAAGGAAGCGGTCAACTTCGACCCGCGCGAAAGAGTCATCGACGCCTATATGGTCGAGCATAAAATCTACAACGTATTCCATGATTTCTATCACCGGTTGACCCGCGGAATGACCAACGACGGCGTGACCCGGAAGATCCACGCCGTAAACGTGGACGCCACGCTGACCTGTATTCTGATGGGCATTGCGTGGCCGCTCCTGGTGGATAAGAAGATCACCGTCGAACGCGCGGTGGACCTGCCGTTTCTCGCCTTTGCGCTGGGGAGGGTGGCCGGCGGTGCAGGCGAATATCTTGACCATCGCGAAAGCGGGACCGATATGGACATGCGCATTCCCGTGAGTGAATGCAAATTCCTCGGACGTGTCCAGGATTGACAGGAGGGTAGCCATGGGCAAATCAATCACCAGGAAACTTTTGGAATCACATATTGTAGAGGGATCCTGGAACCCGGGATCTGAAATCGCCATCAAGATCGACCAGACGCTCACGCAGGACGCAACCGGCACCATGGCTTATCTGCAGTTCGAAGCCACGGGCCTGCCGAAAATCGCGACCGAACTGTCGGTCAGCTACATCGATCATAACACCGTTCAAATCGTCTTCGAGAATGCAGACGACCATAAATATCTGCAGTCGATCGCCGAAAAATACGGGATCATCCTCTCACGCGCCGGAAACGGCATCTGCCACCAGGTGCATCTTGAACGTTTCGGCAAGCCGGGTAAAACGCTGCTCGGGTCCGATTCCCACACACCGACCTGCGGCGGTATCGGCATGATCGCCATTGGCGCCGGCGGATTGGATGTCGCCCTGGCCATGGGCGGTGCGCCCTTCTACCTTGTCTGCCCCGGAATCGTTAAAATCAATTTGATCGGCAGGCTGAAACCATGGGTTTCGGCCAAAGACGTGATTCTCGAAGTGCTTCGCATTTTCGGCACCCGGGGCAACGTAAATACGGTTTTCGAATACGGGGGCCCCGGGGTAAAAACCCTTTCTGTTCCGGAACGTGCGACCATCACGAACATGGGTGCGGAATGCGGCGTCACCACATCGGTATTTCCCAGCGATGCCGTTACGAGGACGTTCCTCCGGGCGCAGGACCGCCTCTCCGACTTCTCAGAGATCACCGCTGACGGGGATGCGGCATATGACAAGGTCGTAGAGATCGACCTGTCTAAACTTGTGCCGCTGTCAGCGACGCCGCACTCACCCGGAAATATTGCCACGGTCGAGTCGCTGCAGGGGCTATCGGTAGATCAGGTTTGCATCGGTTCCTGCACCAACTCGTCTTACAAGGACCTTGCAACTGTCGCAGGCATCATGAAAGGCCACGTCGCCGCACCGAACGTGAGCCTTGTCATTGCTCCCGGTTCCCGGCAGGTCATGCAGAATATCGACGAAGCCGGTTACCTGGGCAGTTTGATTGCTTCCGGTGCGCGAATCGACCCGTCAGCCTGCGGGTTCTGCATCGGCAACAGCCAGTCGCCGTCAACGAGGGGGATTTCGCTGCGCACCTCCAACCGTAATTTTGAGGGCCGGTCCGGCACTCATGACGCCCAGGTCTATCTTGTCTCATGCGAAACAGCAGCGGCAGCGGCCATCACGGGGAAAATCACAGACCCGCGAAAACTCGGAATGAAATATCCCAGGATGACCATGCCGGGTAAATTCATGATTGATGACAGGATGTTTATCTTCCCGAAATCGATCAAGGATGCCTCTCTGGTCGATATCTTCCGCGGACCGAACATCGGCGCCCCCCCGACCAATGACCCCTTCCCTGCGGACATCAAAGGCACGGCCACCATCAAGGTGGGCGACAAAATTACCACCGACCACATCATCCCGGCCGGCGCAAGAATGAAATACCGTTCCAATGTCCCCAAATACGCCGAGTTTGTATTCGAGACGGTTGATGCAGGGTTTTCTGCAAGGGCCGGGCAGATTCGCGATGCAGGCAGGCACAATATCATTGTCGGCGGCGCGAGCTATGGTGAAGGCTCATCGCGCGAGCATGCGGCCATTTGCCCGATGTTCCTCGGCGTCAAGGTCGTTCTGGCCAAATCGTTCCAGCGCATTCATACGGATAATCTGGTTAATTTCGGCATTCTTCCCATTACCTTTAAGAATGAAACGGATTATGAAAGAATCGACCAGAACGATGAGCTCGAAATTGTCAACGCAGCCAAGTCCATCGCCAGCGGCAAACCCATGGTGGTCAAGAACAAGACCAAAGGAATGAATATCGGTGTCATGTACAGCCTGACGGCACGGCAGAAGCAGATCATTCTTGCCGGTGGCTCGCTGTCCATGCAAAGAAAGAAGGCGAAGGGCCGTATCGCTAATAATCATGGATGAAGAAACGATCATCCTCAGGAGGCTTTGGTAATGGTGAAGAAGATCAGCACAAAGAACGTAATCGTTGAGATGGACGGCGATGAGATGACGCGCATCATGTGGGCAATGATCAAGGAGAAACTCCTTGCCCCCTACGTGGACATCAGGTCCGAGTATTATGATCTCGGCCTCAAGAAGCGCGACGAAACCGACGATAAGATCACCCTGGAAGCTGCCGAGGCCATCAAGAAGCACGGCGTGGGCGTGAAGTGCGCGACCATCACCCCGGATAAAAATCGCATCGGGGAGTACAACCTCAAGCAGGAGTGGAAGTCTCCTAACGCCACGATCAGGGCTCAACTGGACGGCACGGTGTTCCGCAAACCCATCCTGGTGAATAATATAAAACCTGGCGTCCGCTCATGGACTCAGCCCATCATCGTGGGGAGGCACGCTTATGGTGATGTCTACAAGAACACCGAGTTCAAGGTGCCCTGTCCCGGAAAGGCGGAACTTGTTTACACCGACGACAAGGGTTGCGAACTCTTCCGTGGGACCATTCAGGAGTTCGACAAAGGCGGCGGCATCATCCAGGGGATTCACAACACCGATTCTTCCATCCGCAGCTTTGCGACGTCCTGCATGGAATATGCGCTGGACCAGAAGGTGGACCTTTGGTTCGGTGCAAAGGACACCATCTCAAAGACCTACGACGGGACTTTCCGCGACATCTTTTCAGAGACCTTTGAGAGGGGGGGGTACAAGGACAAGTTTTCGAAGGCCGGGATCCAGTTCAACTTCACCCTCATCGATGACACCGTGGCCCGTATCATGAAATCCGAAGGCGGTATGCTCTGGGCCTGCAAGAACTACGACGGTGACGTTATGTCCGACATGGTGGCCTCGGCCTTTGGCTCTCTGGCCATGATGACGTCGGTGCTGGTTTCACCACACGGCTGGTTTGAGTACGAGGCCGCTCATGGTACCGTGCAGAAGCACTACTATAAACATCTGGCGGGCGAGAAGACCTCCTCGAACTGCATGGCCACCCTGTTCGCCTGGACGGGCGCACTCCGGAAGCGTGGTGAACTCGATGGAACAGAGCAGGTGGTCTTTTTTGCCGATGCTGTTGAAAAAGCAGCGCTTACCACGGTGGAAAGCGGCATCATGACCGGTGATCTTGCAAAACTTGCAGAACCGCAGGCAAAGAAGATCTGCGATACGGAGGAGG
>JAPLJM010000074.1 GCA_026388595.1 Deltaproteobacteria bacterium | reverse complement strand
TTTAACAGAATTTTGAAGGAGGTATTTTATGAGCAATTTGTTGGTGAACAGGAGAGATCAGGAGTTCCTCCTTTTTGAACAACTGGGGATCGAAAAGTTGTTCGAAACGGAGCTTTACAAGGATTTCTCAAAGGACGACGTTTTGATGATGATGAATGAAGCGGAAAAGATGGCCCTCAATGTCATTCTTCCGACCTATGAACTGGGCGACAAACAGGGATGTACCTTCAAGGATGGAAAAGTGACGGTGCCGGAGTGCTACCGCGACGCCTTCAAGAAATACACGGCAGCCGGATGGTTGGCGCAGGTACAGTCCACGGATGTCGGAGGTCAGGGATTGCCCTTTACCATGATGACGGCGAATCTGGAGCCCTGCTACGCCGCCAATTTCGCCTTTCTGATGTACCCCGGTCTGACCCACGGCGCGGCCGCATTGATTCTCCATCACGGGACGGAAGAGTTGAAGAACAAATATATGTACAAGATGTTCGCCGGTGAATGGGGCGGCACGATGTGTCTGACCGAACCCGGCGCGGGCAGCGATGTGGGCGCCCTCCCATCCCGTCCTGGCGAGAATCGAAGGCGATCCTCCCGGCACGCCCGGTATCTCCATCTTCACCGTTCCTAAATACCGCGTCAATGAGGACGGTTCCCTGGGTGAGTTGAATGATGTCAAAACCGGAAATATCGAGCACAAAATGGGCATCAAGGGATCCGCAACCTGTACGTTGAATTTTGGTGAAGATGGGCAGTGTATCGGTGAACTCCTGGGCAAGGAACGGGAAGGCATGAAAATCATGTTCCAGATGATGAACGAGGCCCGTATGGAAGTGGGTATGCAGGCTCTTGGCCACTCCACGGCAGCCCTGGAACACGCGATTGCCTACGCCAAAGAGCGGATTCAGAGCACCCCGGTGTGGGAAATGAAAAATCCAGACGCCAAGCCTGTCGCCATCATTCAGCATCCCGATGTCCGCAGGGATCTGCTCTGGATGAAAGCCTATGTGGAAGGCCTGCGCGCCTTGAACTACTTTGTCGCCTACGCCCTGGATATGTCCCTGGCCTTTCCGGAAGAGAAAGCGAAATGGGGTGGCTTTGTGGAACTGCTGACCCCCGTGTGCAAGGCCTATTCATCTGATATGGGGATGCTGATCACCTCGAAGGCGATCGACATCTACGGCGGCTACGGCTTCTGCCAGGAATATCCCGTGGAACAGTACATGCGGGATTGCAAGATTGCCTGTCTCTATGAAGGGACGAACGGCATTCAGTCCCTCGACCTGGTCGGCCGGAAACTCGGTCAGAACAAGGGTATGAACGTGATGAACATGATCGGCGAAATCGGCGCTACCGTCGCGAAAGCGAAAACTCTTCCCGAGTTGCAGAAATACGCGGCCTTCTTGGAAGAGGCCAATAACGCCGTCATCGACCTGACCATGACCTTTGCATCGCTGGGCAAGAGCTCCAGCTTCCTGATCCCCATTCTCAACGCATCGCCCTATCTGGACGTCTTCGGCGATCTGGTGTGCGGTCACTTCCTGTTGCAGGCCGCGGCCATTGCCCAGGAAAAACTGAATGCGATCTATGCTGAAAAAGGCGCCGATACAAAAGGCAAAAAGCGCGCACTGGTCCATGACAATGCGGATGTGGCTTTCTACGAGGGGAAAGTCGCATCGGCGAAATTCTTCGCCGTCGAGGTTCTGTCATTAGTGAAGTCAAAATGTGCGGCAATCAAGGTTGCAGACAAGGTGCCCATCGAAATGGCTGATGAGTCCTTCGCAGCGTAAATAAACCATGGCAGCGGCCGTGAAAGCCGCTGCACCTTATGGGGCGGGCGCCGGTTTGATCCTCAGGACATAAGCCGGCGACGGACCATAAGCAAGAAAGAGGAGGAAAAGAATATGTCCTATGAAATCAAGAAAGCCGCCGTCCTCGGCGCAGGCGTCATGGGTGCCACCATTGCCGCCCATCTGACCAATGCGGGGATTCCCTGCTATCTGCTGGATATCGTCCCCTTTGAGCTGACCGAAGCTGACAAGAAACAGGGTCTGACCGAGAAAAGCCCCGCCTGGCGGAACCGCTTTGCCGCGAACGGCCTGGCCGGCGTCACGAAATCCAAGCCGGCAAGTTTCTACAGCAAGAAGAACGCTTCCATGATCAAGACCGGTAACTTTGAGGACAACCTGAACTGGTTGGCCGATGTGGACTGGGTCATCGAAGTCGTTATCGAAAATCTGAAAATCAAACAGGAACTTTTCGCCAAGGTCGAGAAGATCGTCAAGCCGACCTGTATCGTTACCACCAATACCTCCGGTTTGCCCATTAAAGATATTACGGCAAAATCCGGCGCTAAGTTCAAAGAGCATTTCCTGGGGACCCATTTCTTCAATCCGCCCCGGTATATGAAACTGCTGGAGATTATCCCCGGTGAAAAGACCAGCAAGGAAATCGTGGATTATATGATCACCTTCTGCGAGCAGGTGCTGGGCAAGGGCGTGGTTGTCTGCAAGGATGTCCCCAACTTCATCGGCAATCGCATCGGCGTCTTCGACATCTCCAACGCCATCAACCTGATGGTTGAAAAAAAGATGAAGATTGAAGAAGTGGACGCCGTGATCGGCAAGGCCCTGGGCCGTCCGGGCACCTCCATCTTCGGGACCCTCGATCTGGTGGGCCTCGATACGGGCCACCATGTTATGAAGAATCTTTATGAGGCCGTTCCCGACGACGAGAGCCGGAATGTCTTTGTCCCGCTGGCCTTTATGGACAAAATGATGGAACTCAAATGGCTGGGCAACAAGACCAAGCAGGGGTTCTACAAAAAGACCAAGGACGCCAAAGGCAAAAAAGCCAAACTCGTGCTCGATTACAATACCCTGGAATATATCGCTCCGACGAAGCCGAAATTTGACTCCGTCTCCGCAGCCAAGAAGAAGGCCGACGATGGGATTGCCGTTTCGATTAAAACGGTCTTCTTCGGGAAAGACGCAGCTGCCGATCTGGCGCGGGATTACCTCTGCAACAACTTTATCTATGCCGCTAATCGCGTTCCTGAGATCTGCGAAAACATCGTCGCGATCGATAACGCCATGAAGTGGGGATACAATCATCAGCTCGGTCCTTTTGAGACCTGGGACGCAGTCGGTGTCAAGGCCGCTGTTGAAGTAATGAAGCAGCTCAAGAAGAAAGTGCCCAAGAAGATCGAAGAGATGCTGAAGAAGGGCTGCGAAACCTTCTATACCAAGAAGGAGGATGGCACTTATTACTACGACTTCGAAAAGAAGGGCTATGTTCTGCTGGAACCCAATCCAAGAATTATTCTTCTGCCCCCGTTGAAGGATCAGAAGAAGGTCATCGCGGAAAACGCCTCCGCCACCCTGTTGGACATCGGCGAC
>JAPLJM010000261.1 GCA_026388595.1 Deltaproteobacteria bacterium | reverse complement strand
CACCCATTCCTTCTATCGCAAAATGGGCTTTGAGGAAATGCTTTTTTCTGTGCCGATGCTGCTGAAAGTTGATCGTAAATGATGAAGCCTTTATCAAAAAAGATTATCCGCTGTTGAAGCATTCTTTTGAGTGTAAGCCCCCACCGTTTCACTTTCATCATGCTCCATCGATGGACATGAGGGAATCCCATCTTTGCCCTTCCGTTTCGTGAGGAAGATCCCGACTTTTCAAGAGGTTTATGATCGGGGTTTTGTTGAACCGGAGGTAGGGGTTAATCTTAAGTTCTTCTGACAAGGTCGAACAGACATTACCGGGATCATACAAGCCTCGGAAGCGCTCTATATCCGCGCTTTCCGGCTCCAGACATACGGCGAAGGCCAGTGAATCCATCCAATAATCATGACCGGCAAGGATCAATGTATTGGGAGGAAAGGTCATGAGACGCTTGATAGACAGAAGGAAGGCATTCAGATCACCGGTAAAGCAGTTCCCTATGGTGCCGTTGAAAAGGGTGTCGCCGGTGATTATGGCAGATCCTGTATAAAAACAGCATGAATCGAGAGAGTGGCCGGGTGTTCGCATAACGATGATCTTGTCGGCATCCAGGAAGATTTCCCGGCCGTCGGGAAGATCGGCAAATTCAAGATACTTGGCCTTTGTCCGTTTCAGAAGTTCATCGTTGCCGGGAGTATGGTCATAATGATCATGGGTGTTGGCCACATAGTCAAGGACCAGGTCATTTTGGGATAAAAATTCCAGAATATCTGCCCAGGCGCCCCCGTCAACAGCCATGGCCCTTTTCTTTCCATAAATGAGATAGGCGAGATTATCTGCGCCATAGCGGTATTGTTCAATACTAAGCATAACCCCCCTTTGATATGCCTGTTATCCTTTATAATTTCAATAAAATCTCTTATAACACAAATCCAGCCGTCAGCAATCCTATTGAGACAAAGTCGATCTCGTCTGCCGCTTCAGATCCTCGTACATGTCAAAGCTCAGAAGGCTGCTCTGGCAGGGAAGCAGGGTATTGTTATGAAACAGGGGTTCTGCCGCAATGGGATAGGGTGAAGATTGAACGGAAGCCTCCCAGAGGACCGTGCCCGGGATGGGCGAATATTCGGTGATGACAGGCCTTGCGTGACAACGCTTTACATAGTTAATCGTTTCATGGACTTCACGTGCGGTTTGTCCGGGCAGGCCGCAAAGCAGATAGACTCCGATATCCTGAGGTGCATAACCGGCTTCAAGCAGGTATGCCACGGCGCGTTCAAGGTGGTCATTGGTCACTTTTCCACCTGTGTCCAATTGACGCCTCACATCAGCCGTCTCGAAACCGAAGCGTATCGTACGAAAACCTGCTTTAAACATCAGCTTTGCCATGTCGCCGGTCACTTCCCGTAAATGCAGGCCGTTGGGACAGTGGAATTGACAGGTCAACTCCCTTCTGATGATTTCATTCAACAGGGGAATCGCCATTCCTTCCGGCTCAATCAACAATGCGTCATCATAGAAGGAAAAGTGTTTAATTCCATATCCTTTGTGCCAGTATGCGATCTCCTCAACCACTTTCATCGGGTTTCGCCGCCTGTAGCCGGGATTGATCAGGTGCGAGGCGCAGTAGCTGCAATGGAAGGGACAGCCCTTGGACGTGAGGATGGAAATCTGTTCCCGATGTTCATACAGATCATAGGCAGGGAAGGGGTAGGAATCCAGCTCGAGGGGATTGACCTGGAAGGTGCTGTCCTGTCCCAGAAAATCTTTTAGAATTTTTGGCAATTGACTTTCTCCCTCGCCACGGACAAGCAAATCTGCTCCCGCCAATTGCGCATGTTCCGGACAAAGGGTTACATAATTACCGCCCAGGATGATCGGAACCCCTGGAATTTCTTCCTTCAATATCCGGATGATGTCGAATACAGCGGGATACCAGTAGGTCATCATCGATGTCACCAGAATCAGATCTGGCCTGATTCTCTTCTGCAGATCATTCCGGAGTTCTTCCACTGAAATTCCGTACCGGTTGTATCTCCGGGGGATGGATCGAAGCGGTGGCGGCTTTTGAAGGGGTTCTTTGAAAAAATGACCGTGACCGGAGGGGAAACGCTTGGGTTGTTTTCCAGAGCGGGGGAGGGTGAACAAAGGCGAAGGGCCTCTCAGGCAATCGATCATTTGAACGGCATGACCGTTTTTTCTGAACAGGGCTGCCAGCGATAAAAGACCGAGCGGCGCCAACCAGAAATCGTAGGCAGCAAAATCGTAGATCCAGGGATTGATCAGAAGGATGTTTTTTTTCATCGCGGTTGGGTTAACATAATTTTGTTTTTACCACAAGTGGATATCTCCAACGAGGCGAAGAAATAAAGGTTTAGTGATGCTTCATATTATACAGTCCAATTATCTATTATAAATGCTAAATTAATATTTTTAGACAGTTTAATCATTCTTTAATTAAACTGCCCATTATTGCTTTACAAATGTGCTTTTATACTGTAGATAAGAAACTTAATCCAGCAAATTGGGGAGTAAGCATGGTTGGCCTTATAAATAGACTGTACAGGTGATTATTATGGAAGAAGATAAGGGGATTCAGGGCGCGTGGATAAGCAGCGTTGATCTAATAAATAAAACAGGCCTATCCAGAGCAACGCTCAACAACTACATCAAGATGGGAATCTTGCCTCAGCCGATCGTCAGAAAGCCGGCGGAAGCCACCGTCCGTGCCCGGATGATCGGTTATTTCCCAGATACTGCGTTAGATCGACTTGAACAGATCAAAACCATGAAAAAAGATGGCTTACCCATGAAAATGATCGTTGATATATTAGGGAACGCGGATGCTGTCCAATTCTCAAGGGAGATCATCAAGCCGGAGGAACCAAAGCCGGTGATGACGGACAGCGATAAGGAGTCGCAGAAAACAGAACCATCATTGCCTCCGCAAGGCATAATGGATCTGCTTTCCTCCCGAATAAATGTTATTCAAGATTTATTTCAGAAGCCTATGCCGACGCTGGTTTCATTTTGTGTTCTCGTTGCCGAGCTGCAGGATTCGGTCCGCATCTGTGCTGAATTGCCACCTGAAGAATATTTTGAACTGATCGGACAAATAGGGGCCTGCGCGGAAGGTTCTTTCAAGAAGCACCGCGGCACTTATGGAACATATGGGAGAGACGGGCTACGCTGTTATTTTCTCAAGGAAGGAAATGATCAATATATCATGAATGCCGTCTGCTGCGCTTTGGAGATCAGGGAAAACATCAAGAGATTAAACAGGGCGTGGACGTTGCGAAAGGACTGGCGCGATCATCTTTGCCTCAATATCGGTCTCAATGAGGGGCATGAATTTGTCGGTACCGTTCCAGCGGCCTCCGGCAAGGAATTGGTATTCCTGGGTGATGCTGTTGATATTGCCGCCCGGCTGTCGGATTTTGCCTGCCAAGGCGCCATCTGGGCAACCAAGAATTTAATGAACAGACTCACTGCGAAAGAGCGATCCGGTATTCGCTATGGGATCAGACAGATAGATGGGGACCGGGAAATGTTTGTTGAAAATTTCTTTGGCCGCATGATGGATATGTTGTCTCCGGATCATCCCCAAAAAGACAGATTCGTTGATATTGCAACCCTCGCCGTCACGGAAATACTGGAAAACCGGTAGCTTACCGATATCTTATCCAATTACACAGAATTAAGAGAAAAAGACTTGAAGCCGTCTCGCTTTATTGCTAACATGCCGTCCGTCTCAAGGAGAGCGGTTTATGCGCTTGGTTGTCCAGAGAATTGACAGGGCTTCGGTGTCCGTAAATGATCAGATCATTTCAAGTATCGGCACCGGCCTGCTGATATTTCTGGGGATTGAAAAAGGCGATCGGACCGAAGATGCCGACTCGCTCCTTGAAAAGGTGATTCATTTACGCGTCTTTGAAGATAGTGATGGGAAGATGAATCTTTCCCTGCTGGATGTTGCCGGCGGGATGCTGGTGGTTTCCCAGTTCACGCTGCTGGGTGATTGCCGGAAAGGGAGAAGGCCTTCCTTCGTGCGCGCGGAAGATCCCGTACCGGCGAAGGCCCTGTATCAATACTTTATCACAAAGGCGTCAGAGAAGATCGCCCCTGTGGCAGCCGGGGAATTTCAGGCCATGATGAAGGTGGCCCTGGTCAATGATGGTCCGGTAACGATGCTGCTGGACAGCAAAAAAATGCTTTAGGTGGTTTTTAATGGAAATAAAAAGTGAAAGTCCCTTTTGTCAGATCCGGATCAACAAGGACGGGGTATGGTATTACAAAGGTGCGGAGATGTTCAGGAAAGAAATTGTAAACTTTTTTTACCAGAATCTCAGGCAGGATGAATCCGGCAACTATCTGATCGAACTGGAAAATGACCGGTGCTATCTGGAAGTTGAAGACACCCCTTTCGTAGTGCGATCAGTCCACCGCGCCCTTTCCGAAAAGGAAGGTAAAACGGTCTTTTATCTGTTGCTCTCCGATGATATCGTAGAGGCGCTGGATCTGGAAACGCTGCGGGTCGGCGATGAGAATGTCTTTTACTGTTCCGTGAAAAACCGGCGCTTTGAAGCGCGTTTCTTGCGGCCTGCTTATTATCAATTGGCTGATGACATTGAATATGATGAAGAACGGGACAAGTATTTCATTCCACTGGACGGAGAGCGTTATTATATAAAGGATGGAATTCATTCACAAAGCCATCATCGGGAGGCCTGACATGCTGGAAGACAAAGTAAAAGAAGCCCTGACGTTCGACGATCTGCTGCTCGTGCCCGCAGAATCGGCCGTAATGCCCAGGGACGTGGATACCTCAACCCTGCTCACCAAAAATATCACCCTGAACATCCCGATCATCAGTGCGGCCATGGACACGGTGACCGAATCCGGAACCGCTATCTGCATGTCCCAGGAGGGAGGGATCGGCATCATCCACCGTAATATGAGCATTGAACGGCAGGCCCTGGAAGTGGACAAGGTCAAAAAATCTGAAAGCGGAATGATCGTCGATCCCATCACGATCGGACCGGAACAGAAGGTCAGCGATGCCCTGAATCTGATGAACCAGTACCGCATCTCCGGTGTTCCCGTGGTCAAAAATCGCAGACTCGTCGGGATACTGACCAACCGTGACCTTCGTTTTGAAACCAATCTGGATCAGCCGGTATAATCTCAAGGGGTTGATTACCATCAAAGATATTGAAAAAATTAAGAAATACCCATATGCCTGCAAGGATTCCCTGGGCAGATTGAGGGTCGGCGCAGCCGTCGGCATTCTTGACCGGGAGGCCAGGGTGGACGCCCTCCTGGCTGCCGGAGCGGATGTGATCGTCATCGATACGTCCCATGGCCACTCCGTGGGGGTTCTGGATGCCGTTCGAGACACCAAACGAAATTTCCCCAAATGCGAACTCATCGCCGGTAATATCGCCACGGCGGAAGGGGCAAGCGCTCTAATCAAGGCCGGTGTGGATGCCGTCAAGGTCGGTGTGGGGCCGGGCTCGATCTGCACGACGCGGATTATCGCCGGGGTCGGGGTCCCCCAGATGAGTGCCATTCGTGACGCTTATAAAGCCGCTTCCCTTCAGGGCATACCTGTCATCGCCGACGGGGGCATCAAATTTTCAGGCGATATCGTCAAGGCCCTGGCAGCGGGCGCCTACACCACCATGATCGGCGGACTCTTTGCCGGAACAGAGGAGAGCCCCGGTGAAACCATTCTCTTTCAAGGAAGAAGCTACAAAGTGTACCGGGGAATGGGATCCCTGGAAGCCATGAAAATGGGGAGTCGTGATCGGTACTATCAGGATCACATCGAGGGAGATCTGAAACTCGTTCCGGAAGGCATCGAAGGACGGGTTCCCTTCCGGGGATCGCTGTCGGCCAGCATTCAGCAGCTGATCGGCGGTCTCAAGGCAGGCATGGGCTATGTTGGATGCCGGA
>JAPLJM010000307.1 GCA_026388595.1 Deltaproteobacteria bacterium | reverse complement strand
GACAGGACAGGGTGCTATGAAAGTCTTTCCGGATGATCTTCTCTACAGTCGCGAACACATTTGGGTCAGGGTCGACGGCGATCTGGCCACCATCGGGATTACCGATTATGCTCAGGAAAATTTGGGAGAGGTGGTCTCCATCGAACTTCCGGAAGTGGATTCCGATGTAGAGCGTGATGAGCCCTTCGGAACCATCGAATCAGCCGCCAAGGGGGTTGTCGAACTGATCTCGCCCGTGAACGGGGAGGTCATCAGCGCGAATGAAGATATCAGCGATGACATCGGCATTATCAACAGCGACCCTCATGATATGGGCTGGTTGATCGTTGTTGAGATGAATGATATCAACGAGCTGGATGATCTTCTGGATGCTAGGGAATATCATGATTTTATCGACCAGGAGGCGGGAGGCGCATAGTTTTCTGTGAAGCACTGGAGGCTACTCCCATTCGAACGTCTGCCGGCTTCCGAAAATATGGCAACGGATGAAGCGGTCTTTCTGCAAAGCCAGCGCAAGCCGGCGCCGCCGACCGTCCGGTTTTATACCTGGCTTGCCCCTGCGGTTTCCGTCGGCTATTTCCAAAAGATCCACCGGGATATCGATCTGGCCGCCTGCCGGAAAAGAGACATCGACCTTGTCCGCCGCCCCACGGGCGGAAAAGCCGTTTTTCATGAGCATGATTTGACTTATGCGGTGGTGGGGCTGGAGCAGCGCGACGGTTTCCCCGCTGATATCCTCGAAACCTACCGGATCATCAGCCGCTGCCTGATCCGGGGCCTGCGCGATCTGGGGGTTGAAGCGGCGATGGCCGAGGAGGGTCGAACGCTGCCCGAAATACCGGCAAAAGCCTCCTGTTTTTCAGCGCCATCGCGTTATGAGTTGCTTGTGAAGGGGCGAAAAATCTGCGGGAGCGCCCAGGTCCGATCCCGGGGCTCCTTTCTCCAGCATGGTTCGCTCCTGCTGGATTTTGACCCTCTGCGGACCGGTGAAGTTTTGCTGCCGCAGCAGGACGGACGGGACCGGCAGATCATGCATCTCCGACAGTCCGTAACGTCACTCCGTGAAGAGGGGGTGTCTCTGCCGGACATGGAAGCGCTCTGCCGGATCATGAAGGCGGGATTTGAAGCGGCCCTGGATATCCACCTGGCGGAGGACGTGCTGACCGGGGCAGAAGAGGCGCTGAAAGAGCGCCTGCTGAAAGATAAATACATGAATGAAAAATGGAATCTGGAAGGCAGGACCACCTAAATGGACTTGGGAAAACTGATCAAACGTGAAGTGCTGGCGCAGAAGGCCTATGCAGCAGAGATAACGACCTGCCGGATCAAACTGGATGCCAACGAGAATCCCTATCCCCTTCAGCCATCCCTTCAGGAAAAGCTGTTTGCACGGATGAAGGACATGGCGCTGAACCGCTACCCCGATCCGGGGGCGCCTGCGCTGCGTAAGCGTTATGGCGCTGTCTGCGGCGTCGATGAAAATTGGGTCATGACCGGCAATGGTTCGGACGAACTCATCCAGGTTCTCTGCGCGTCGCTGGCCCGTCCGGGGGCAAAGCTCCTGATCCCGACGCCCACCTTCGTCATGTACCGGATTATTGGATTGAACTGCGGGCTTGACGTCATGGAATGCCCGCTGGATGACGCTTTTGATCTCGATTTGCCGGTTATGCTGGATAAGATTGCAGCAGAATCGCCGGCCCTGATCTTCCTCAGCTACCCCAACAGCCCCACGGGCAATTGCTTCAGCGAGGAGCGGATCAGGGCAATCCTGGAGGCTTCCCCGGGACTGGTGGTCGTGGACGAGGCCTATTGCAACTTTTCCGGGAAGACCTTTTTGCCCCAGTTGAAACGCTTTCAAAACCTGGTGATTCTGCGGACGCTTTCCAAGGTGGGCTATGCCGCCCTGCGCATCGGTTTTTTGCTCGGCGCCCCGGCGTTGCTTCAGGAATTGAACAAGGTCCGCCTTCCTTACAATCTGAATTCCCTCTCGCAGGCGGCGGCCGGGTTTTTTCTGGATGAGGAACCGGCCTTTCTGGAACAGATTGACCGGGTTGTCGAAGAAAGAAAAAAACTCTTTGCCGCCTTACAGAACATCGACGGGATTGATCCCTACCCCAGCGTGGCAAATTTTATTTTTTTTAGTTGCGCTCGGAATGTAAATCATGTATATGAGCAGCTCCTTCGTAAAGGGATTCTGGTCAAACCTTTCGTTTTTCCCTGGATCAGTCAGCAGTTCATCAGGGTTACCGTTGGCAGTCGCGAAGAAAATGAGGCATTTATTGAGGCCTTAAAAAGGTTTGTCGCCGAGTAAGGAGCGTGGTCTAACATAAGCAACAGGAAGGGTAGATTACGGCACGGTTTTCGTGCAGCGCCGTACTGCCCTTTTTTTATGCCGATTGCGTAAAGGATTATTGGGAGAGATAATTCCGGTTCTAAATCAATGATGATATCAAGGCGGCAAGGAAGAGGCGACGCAGGCGTATTTTACATACGTCGAGGAGCCGATGACGATGACAACGCAGATAGCGCAATGATTTAGAATTGGAATAAAATATACGATAGAAGGGGGGGGAATAAACTGGAAGTCAAAGTATTTGACAATGACGTCGAAAAGGCTTTGAAGATTCTCAAGAACAAGCTTTCCAAAAGCGGTCTGTTCAAAGAGCTGAAGCTTCGCCGAGCCTATGAGAAACCGTCTGTAAAGAAAAAAAGAAAGACCATCGAGGCGCGCCGCAGATTGGCCAAGGTACAAAGGCGTAAAAGCGTATAAACGGGTGGCCCCAT
>JAPLJM010000148.1 GCA_026388595.1 Deltaproteobacteria bacterium | reverse complement strand
CGGCAGATTGTCGACGCAGAAAAAACCGATATCCTCAAGCGCCCGGAGCGATGTGGTCTTGCCGGACCCGGACATTCCCGTAATGATCACCACCCGCAGATTTTTCATGATGCCCCTCCGTCTCTCCTGAACGCCGCCACCCTTTTTTCAATGGCCAATAGGTCGAAACCATGATCCCGGCACGGCGGAATGAGAAGGCAGGGGATCCGCATCCCCATGATCTCCCGGACATTCCTAAAGCCATCGGAATCCTTCCTGCCCAAGGCATCGCCACGCTGCGCCATGTCCAGGATGAGATCCAGATCCGTCCCCGCTGCCCGCCTTTGGTCGTCAAAGAGGCGCGTTGCATCACCGATGCCGAATGCCTTCAAATCGATCAGATGCCGGGTGGACTTGCACCCCTTCGCATAAAGCCGCTGACCGTGCCTTTTTTCAATTTCGATGGCGTCATCGGCAATCCATGTGTGTCCTTTCTGAACCAGCATCATACCGGCGGTGGTTTTGCCGGCGCCGCTGTCTCCCTGAATCATTACCCCCATCCCGAACATCTTCAGCAGGACACCGTGCACCATGATGCGATGACTGATTTTTTCGCTTAACAATCCTTTCAGGCGGCTTTCCAATACATAGGGATCGTGCGCGGATGCCAGCAGGGGAATCCCGGTCGGTCCGGTTAGATGGCATAGGTGATCCGCAATCCTCTCGGATGCGGACATAAAAATGCAGGGAATTTTAGCGGTTTTGATTTTCTCCAGAAACGTCAGGCAGGTCTCGTCATCCCTCCGGATCAAAGGACGATCCCGGGCCGGGTCCATGATCAGGATCATGTTGCGAACCAATGAACCGCTGCCCTTCCCATCCATGTAGTGCTGCACCTGATCAAGGTGAAGGCGATTCTCAAGCCCTTTCGCTCTGATCGCCTGCCGGAGACCTAATCTGCCCTCCGAACCGGCGAGCAGCTGCTGAACCGAAATGCCCTGAGCCCTCATGGAATCGAATCGCCCTGGTGACGCTGATTTCTATATGATGTCGTCTTGTTGCGCAATAATCCGGAAGATGTCATCCTTGGATTTCGCTTCTATCAGTTTTGCCCGGAAACGGCTGTCCTTCAGCATCTTTGATATTTTTGCCAGAGTTTTCAAGTGTTGCCCCGCAGAATTCTCAGGCGCCAGGAGTAAGAAAAAAAGGTATACGGGTTTGCCGTCCATGGCATTAAAATCAATCCCGGAAGCGCTCCTGCCAAAGCAGACGACCATATCATCCAACCCGGCTAACTTCCCGTGAGGAATGGCAATTCCCTCCCCTATCCCGGTACTGCCCAGTTTCTCCCGTTCCACGAGTGCGGAGAGCGTAACCTCCGGATCCAGTCTCGGGTACTGTTTCAGAAAGGGCGCTGACAACTCCAACAGAACATCCCGCTTTTTATCCGATTTTAATGCTTCAAGGATATATTCAGGCTTGAGCATGTCAATGATTTTCATGCAGCATCCTTCTCCTTGTCAACTGTTGGTCTCGATGAGGGTATAATTCCCGTCATCACGCCGATAGATCAGGCTCACGTTTTCTGATGATGAATCCCGGTAAATAATGAATCTTTGCTTCGATGCGTCCATCTCCATCACCGCATCATCCGGCGACATGGGTTTCAATACGACTTTGCGGGTCTCAACCAGCTTCGTTTCCGGTTCTTCATCCATTTCTTCCGACATATCACCCATGGCCGTTATCCCTTCCGCACGGGTCAGATTGGTTTTATGTCCTCTCATTTTCTCTTTTTGTTTTTTTAATTGCCTTTCAATTTTCTCAATAGCATTGTCAATGGCCAGATGCATATCCTTCGCTTCTTCTTTCGCGTTGATATTCAGCCCATCGGCAATCATATTAACTTCAGCAACATTCCTGAATTTTTCTACGGAGAGAATGACATGGGCATCCACGGGACGATCAATATATTTTTTCATTTTATTCAACCGTTCATCCACATATTCCTTTTGCCAGGTTTCTCCTTCTGTATTCCTGAATGTCAGAGAAATTTTCATATAACCGTCCTCCTGTTAAAGTTCACTGTCTTGCCCTTGATCCGCATTTTACTGGATTGTGCAGGTCAACCCTTGTTCCACAAGTGAGGCGCGCTTCATAGTGGTGTTCATCAAAAAAGTCAATGGTTATGTTTTTAGAAAAATTTCTTTCGTCGCGACGAGGGCAGGATGCCGATCATCTCGCGGTATTTCGCCACCGTCCTCCGGGCAATTGTAATCCCTGCTTTATCAAGCAGTTCGACGATTTCGCTGTCGCTTAAGGGTTTCTTGGCATTTTCTTCACTGATGATTTTGCGGATATCCTCTTTGACACTCTTTGATGCTATCGTATCCCCGCCGATTCTATGAATCCCGCTGCTGAAAAAGTACTTCAGTTCATAAATGCCGCGGGGCGTCTGCATATATTTGTTGGTCACAACGCGGCTGATGGTAGATTCGTGCATTTCCACATCGTCAGCGATGTCTCTGAGCACCAGCGGCTTCAAACAATGCATGCCTTCGTCAAAAAAATCCTTCTGCTGCCTCACGATGCTTTCGGTAACCTTATAAATCGTCTTTTGTCTCTGCTGAATACTTTTAATCAGCCATGTGGCCGACTGGACCTTTTCCCGGATATATTTTTTCCCTGTCTCTTCATTTGCTTTTCCGCTGTTTCCCACCATGATCTCCCGATAGAAATTGCTGATTCTCAATCTCGGCAATCCGTCATCGTTGAGAATAATTTTGTAATCATCGCCGGATTTGAAAACGTAAACATCAGGAATAATGGGCTGGACCTTCTCTTCACTATAAATACGGCCCGGTTTCGGGTCCATCTGGCCGATCAACTGAACGGCATGCAAAACTTCCTGCAGGGGAACTTTCAGTTTCCTTGCAATATGGCTGTAATTCTTCAATTCCAGGTCTTTCAGGTGATCCTGGATGATCGCTTCCATGAGGAGACTTGAGACGCCAAGGAGACGCGCCTGAATGAGCAGGCATTCCTTCAGATCCCTGGCGGCGATCCCGGGAGGATCGAATTCCTGGATTTTTCTCAGAATCGCCTCCACCTCCGTTGCCTCCACCTTTTCCTGTTCGGCAATTTCATGAACGGTGGCCACAAGGTATCCATTTTGATCAAGATTGCCGATAATCTGTTCGCCCAAGCGCATCTCGCGCTCCGTAAACCGCGAGAGCTTCAATTGCCACATCATATGGTCCGTCAGTGAAGGAAGGGCTGCCAGCATGTTGTCCCAGGACGTCGCATCTCCCTCCTGCCGGTCATAGGTCACCCCCAGGGGGCCGTAATCTTCAAGATAACTGGCCCAGTCAAACTCTTCCCGGCCGTCGCCCTCCCCTGTCAGCTCCTCCGTACGCTCGTTGATCCTGATCTCTTCCCGGTCGGTGACCGTCATCTCCTCTGTGTCCTGGTTGACGCTGATCTCCTGATCATCGTCGGGCGCCACCTCCTCCAGGAGAGGATTCTCCTCCATTTCCTGATTAATGGTATCCACCAGCTCCAGGCGGGACAGTTGCAGGAGTTTAATCGCCTGCTGCAGCTGCGGCGTCATGATGAGTTGCTGGGTCAGTTTCAGGTTCTGTCTTAGTTCAAATGCCATATAGACTTTATCTTACATGCTGAATTTGAGAGTTTTGCATAACCGGCGAAAAGTGGTTCGCAAGCGGCGAATCAAATGTTTTTCGCCTTTTCAGTAATGAAGTTAAGAGCTTGTCTTTAATCATCATACGACAAGAACACCTCTGAAGCGAAAAGGATTTTTGAGCGGCGGCGAGGCCATTTTTCAAAGGGCTCCATGTCTACCCCCACGACATGCCTTCAGATCTCATAAAGCAAAATCCTCCCCGAAATAAATTCTTCTTGCCGCTTCGCAATTCGCGATGGTCTCCGGATTCCCTTCCACCAGAACCTTGCCCTCGTTGATAATGTAGGCCCGGGTGCATACCGACAGCGTTTCTCTGACATTATGATCGGAGATGATGACACCAATGTCTTTTGATCTCAACTTAAAAATGATTTTTTTAATATCGGCCACTGCCAGCGGGTCGATGCCGGCAAAAGGTTCATCCAGGAGAATGTACTTGGGAGAGGTGACCAAGGCACGGGTAATCTCTACCCGCCGACGCTCTCCGCCAGAGAGGGAGTAGGCATAATTTTTTGCCAGGCCAGTCAGATCCAGTTCGTCCAGAAGCTCCACCAGCCGTGCCTGTTGTTCTTCCCGGTCAATCTCAAGGGTCTCCAGAATCGCTTTGATATTATCTTCAACGGTCAGTTTCCTGAAGATGGATGGCTCCTGGGGCAGGTAATTAATTCCCTTTCTGGCCCGGATATACATCGGATAGCGGCTGACATCCTCGTCGTCGACAAAAATGTGACCGCCGTCAGGTTTAATGAGTCCCGTAATCATATAAAAGGTCGTCGTTTTCCCGGCGCCGTTCGGTCCCAGCAACCCGACGACCTCGCCGGGATTGATTTCCAGGTCAATTTCATTGACGAC
>JAPLJM010000165.1 GCA_026388595.1 Deltaproteobacteria bacterium | reverse complement strand
GGTGATCAGGATCATGCCGCCCGTCAAGATGTGCCGCTTCTCTCTGCTCTCCACTTTTTTCATACCCCTTTCCGGGATGGTCTATTTATCTAAAAGCTTCAGAAACGGTTTGAATAGATCGATGGGTATGGGGAAAAGCGTCGTCGAATTATTCTCCGATGCGATCTGGTTCAGAGTCTGCAGATAACGGAGCTGCAGCGACATGGGCTGTGTCTCCATCAACGCCGCCGCCTCTATGAGCTTCTGGGCCGCCTGGAATTCCCCTTCGGCATTGATGACCTTGGCGCGCCGTTCCCGCTCCGCTTCCGCCTGCTTGGCGATGGCCCGTTTCATCTCTTCGGGCAGATCGATTTGCTTGACTTCCACCAGGGAAACCTTAATGCCCCAGGGATCGGTGCTGCGATCGAGAATTTCCTGAAGATGCAGATTGATCTTTTCCCGTTGCGACAGGATCTCATCCAGTTCCACCTGACCGCAGACGCTCCGCAAGGTTGTCTGTGCGAGCTGTGAGGTCGCGTAGAGATAATTTTCCACGTCGGTGACGGCCGCATTTGCGTCAATGACCCGGAAATAGACCACCGCATTCACCTTGATGGAAACATTGTCACGGGTGATGACATCCTGCGGCGGTATGTCCATGGTAATCGTCCGCATGTCCACCTTGACCATCTTGTCGATGACGGGAATCAGGATAATCAATCCCGGTCCTTTCTGATCGATAATCCGCCCCAGGCGGAAGATCACCGCCCGCTCGTATTCATTCAGAATCCGAATCGCCGCCGCCAGAAACATGATCACCAGAACGACCAATACTGCGATGGTATACATACTATTTCCTCCTTATTTATGGTTGGATTTCTTCGATTTTTACTTTCAGCGCCTCCACCTGAACAACCCTGATCTTTTTCCCCTTTTCCACCACCCGATCACTCCAGGCGTTCCAGTATTCACCATGGACAAAGACTTTCCCCGAGTCATGAACACCGGTGACGGCCTCGCCCATAGCGCCGATCATCCCTTCCTTGCCCATATGGCGCTTTCTCATCTGCGCCTTCAGAACCACCCGGATGATGCCGGCAAAGAAAAGGCAAATCACGATCAGCGACGGAATCATGACTTGCAGAGACACGCGCAGCGCCGGATCGGGCGAGTCGAAAAGGAGCAGCGATCCCATGACCAGGGACACGATCCCCCCGATGGTGAGAATACCGTGGCTGATGACCTTCACTTCGGCGATGAAAAGCACGACGGCAAAGAGGATCAGCAGGATACCGGCGTAATTGACGGGCAACGTCTGCATGGCAAAAAAAGCCAGAATCAGGGAGATGCCGCCCACAATCCCCGGTAAAATTACGCCGGGATGGGCAAACTCAAAATAAAGGCCGGCCAGCCCCAGCAGAAAGAGGATATAGGCGATGTTGGGATCACTCAAGGCGGCCAGGGCCTCCTGACGGGCGTCCATTTTTTTCTCATGCACGGTCGCGCCTTTTGCCTTTAATTGCTTTTTGCCTGTGGGCAGGAACACCTCTTTGCCGTCGATCTGTTCGAGGAGCTGACCCAGATCGGCGGCCGTGAAGTCGATGACCTTGAGCTGGAGGGCCTCCTCGGCAGGGATCGAGACACTCTTGCGGACAGCATTTTCCACCCATCCCTCATTCCGGCCGCGTTTCTTGGCAATCCCGATGACATAGGCAACGGCATCGTTCTCCACCTTTTCCTTCATGGTTTTGTCCATCTCACCACCAAGACCGATCGCCACCGGGTGGGCGGCGCCGATATTCGTTCCCGGCGCCATGGCGGCGATGTGGGCGGCAATGGTAATGATCACCCCGGCGGAAGCGGCTCGGGCGCCGGCAGGTGCAACATAGACGATCACCGGCAGGGGTGCATTGAGAATGCTCTTGGCAATATCCCGCATGGCGAGATCCAGCCCGCCTGGCGTATCAAGCCGGATGATCAGGCCCTCTGCCCCTGTTTTCGACGCATCTTCAATGCTTTGAAGGATATAACTGGCGAGGGGAGGTGTGATGGCGGCGCTGACGGTAATGACATCATAAACGGGCTTTTTTTCTTCGGCTGTAGAAGAGGTCGCCCAAAAGGCGCCGAGCAGGAGCAGCAAACCCATGGCTGAAACCGTTCTTATTTTTCTTGTCTGCATAATCGGCCTCACAGTGCTTTCATAACCTGTTGGACATCTTCCCAGACCTGTTTTTTGGCTCCGGGGTTTCTGAGGAGATAGGCCGGATGATACGTGGGCATCAGCGGGATCCCCTGATAGCTGTGAAACCGGCCCCGCAGAAGGCTGATCGGAACGTCTGTCTTGAGGAGGGCATGGGCGGCAAAGGTTCCCAGGGCGCATATCACTTTCGGCCCGATGGCCTGGAGCTGCCGGATCAGGAAAGGTTCACAGGCGGCAATCTCCTCAGGTTTGGGATTCCGGTTGCCGGGCGGCCGGCATTTCAGGATGTTGCAGATGTAAACGTCCTGCCGCTGCAGCCCCATGGCGACGATAATTCGCGTCAGCAGCTGCCCCGCTTTCCCGACAAAAGGCCGTCCCTGCATATCTTCGTCCGCTCCGGGCGCTTCGCCGACAAAGACCACACCGGCCTGAATATTTCCCTCACCAAAGACAAGGTTTGTTCTCGTCTTGCAGAGCGGGCAACGCTGACAATCGCCGAGCGTGGCGCGGACATCCGGCAGGCTTTGGCCCGGCCCGACAGCAGGCTCCGTGCGGTTTTGACCGCGTTCAGGCAGGCAAACCTTCTTCACGCCCTCCCCCTTCTTAAGATAGGATGCGGGAATGGCCCGGTTCAATTCCAAATCCAACTGTAACCGCGCCCTGAGTGCAGTGACCAGTTTGTGGAGCTCTTCTCTTGGCTTACATCCCACGTTCAATCCATCAGCCATCTCAATTCGTCCTGCGAAAGTATTACAGCACCAGTGAAATCATGAATGATCTTGACGCACTATTTAAGCAGCCGCTTCGCCCGGTCGAGAATCCGCCCGGCCACTTCCATTTTCTCCATCAATGGCAGCGCTTCGATCCCCCCCTGCCGGTCCAGAATCTTGACAATATTGGTATCGGTCTGAAAGCCGGCCCCTGACTGTTTCAAATCATTGGCGACAATCAGATCCAGATTTTTTGTCAGCAGCTTGGCCTTGGCATTTTCCACCAGGTCTTCCGATTCCATGGCAAAACCGATCAGAATACGTCCCTTCTTTTGTTTTCCGATTTCGGCAAGAATATCCGGATTTCTTTCCAGGGTCAGAGTCAGCGCTCCGCCCTTCTTTTTGATTTTGGCATCGGCCTGCGTTGACGGCCGGAAGTCGGCGACGGCTGCGGACTTGATGACGATGGTGGCGTCTTTGAGGCGCTTCATGACCGCGTCTCTCATCTCCAGGGCGCTGGAAACGGGAATGAAATCGACTCCTGCCGGCACAGGCAGGCTCGTGGGACCGCTGATCAGCGTAACGGCGGCGCCCCTCCTCCTGGCCACGACGGCCAGGGCATAGCCCATTTTTCCTGAGGAATAATTGGTGATGAACCGGACGGGATCAAAGGGCTCTCGGGTGGGACCGGCGGTCACAAGAATCCGCTCGCCGGCAAGGTCCTTTTCGGTCAGGATGGATTGCGCTTCCTCAAGGATGTCCGGCAAGTCCGGAAGCCTTCCCCAACCCTCCGATTTACAGGCCAACTCGCCGGTTCCCGGCATCATGACATGGCGCCCCAGGACGGCAAGCTTCCGTAGATTCTCGCGAACCATGACATTTTCATACATGTTCGTATTCATGGCCGGACAGATCAGGATGGGCGCCTTCGTGGCCAGGGCGACGGTGGTCAGGAGATCATCTGCCAGCCCGCCCGCCATTTTGCCGATAACGTTGGCCGTTGCCGGGGCGATGACCAGAATATCGGCTTCCTCCGCCAGGGCGATATGGGCAATATCATGATCCTTGATCAGCGAAAACATGTCCAGAAAGACAGGATTGCCGGACAGGGTCTGCAGGGTCAGGGGGGTGATGAACTCCGTGGCATGTTTCGTCATGATTACCTTGACGTGACACCCCGCTTTGATGAAAAGTCTGATCAGTTCCGCCGATTTGTAGGCGGCGATGCCTCCTGTCACACCCAGTAGGACATGCTTTCCATTTAACATTGCCGGCTCTTCTCCCCAAGTATTGTTCTATGTTGCGCTCTTTCTTTAGACATATAACAACTTTAAAAGGCAAGATCAAGGTGTTAATCGCCGCCGTAATCATTTATGTCCCCTTTTTACGCTTGCAAAGGGGTCAATAAACGATTATATGTTTCGCACTTTTTTACTTATGGGAGGACATCTATGTTTTATCGAAATATCAAATACATCGGCCTGTTGACGGTAATTCTCGCGATGGTCGGCGCGTTCTGGTTTTTTGGCAGCTTGATCGATATGGGCAAACCGGACATCGCAATCAACCAGGACATCGCTGCGATCGGTCGGCAGAAGGTGATTGAGGTGACGTTTTCCGACCCGGGATGCGGTCTTCGCTATACGTTGATCACCATGAGCCAAGGCGACAAGGCCTATACGCTGTCCTCCACTCAGTACCCTGAAAAAGGCACGCATTCCAAGACGGTCTCCCTTACCATCGACCCTTTAAGCATGAAGATGCACGACGGTCCCGCGACCTTGAATATCAAGGCCGTGGATTATTCGCTTTTTAAAAATCAAACGCTCTTGACCAAGCCCCTGACCATCGATCTGCTCCCGCCACAGATCTATCTGCAGAACCCGCAGAATATCATCAATCCTGGCGGGACCTGTGTCACCCTGTATCGCGCCTCGGAGCCCGTCTCGATGAGCGGGATTCACGTTGATGACCGGTATTTCCCCGCATATCTGACCGCCATATCCGGGAAACCCTATTATATCGCTTATTTCAGCCTACCCATCGAAGCCCGTCAGGGAACGACCCGCATCAAAGTGGTCGCCCGGGACCAGGCCGGCAATGAATCCGCACTGGCCCTGCCCCATCTGATCAAAAACAAGAAATTCCGCGCCGACAAAATGAACCTTTCCAGCCAGTTTTTGCAGCAGAAAATGCCGGATTTCCAGGCGACCGATGTAAATCTGCGCGGCAAGACGCCTGTGGAAACATTTATTTATGTGAATACCACCCTACGGCAGGAAAATTTCAAGACGATTCAGTCCGTAACGCAAAAAAGCGAGCCCCGGCAGCTCTGGACGGATACCTTCCTGCGGATGAAAAATGCCTCACCGATGGCGATGTACGGCGACCGGCGGACCTATGTTTTCGAGGGAAAAGCGCTGGGAGAAAGCCTGCATGAAGGGGTTGATCTGGCTTCCCTTGAACGTGCGCCCATTGAAGCTGCCAACGGCGGAGTTGTTGTCTTCGCCGGACCGCTGGGAATCTATGGAAACGCCGTCATCATCGATCACGGCTTCGGCCTCTCCACACTCTACGGTCATCAGTCCATGATCAGTGTGAAAGCGGGCCAAGCGGTCAAAAAGGGCGATGTGATCGGAAGCTCGGGCACGTCCGGGCTTGCAGGCGGCGATCATTTGCACTTTGCGATCATGGTGGGCGGGCAGTTCGTGAATCCGCAGGAATGGTGGGATCCCCACTGGATCGCCGACAATGTGACCAAGAAAATCGCCATGGCAAATTGACAGGACGACGTCCTAAAAAGTTCCGCAGGCAAGGCGCGCAAACCCTGAGGAGTGAGGTGTACTTAATTAAGCGTACGCCGCAATGACGAGGGGTGCAGCGCAACGCAGCATCCGGACTTTTTTAGGTCGCCGTCAGCTTTTGTTGATATCCCGGTGGCTCACGCTGACAATATAATCCTGTTTGGCAAAGTATGCCAACAACTCATTGGACATGACCACGGACCGGTGCTTCCCGCCGGTGCAACCCAGGGCAATATTGAATCTCGCCTTGCCTTCCTTTTCGTATAAGGGAATCAGAAGGGCCATCAGTTCGAATAATTTCTTGATAAAGGTCCGGCTTTCCACGCCTTCAAGGACGTAATCCCGAACCTGTGAATCATGCCCGTTAAAGTGCTTCAGCTCTTCAACAAAATGTGGATTGGGCAGGAAGCGGACATCGAGAACCATATCGGCGTCTGCCGGCAGGCCGTAACGATAACCGAAGGAGATCACATGAATAACCATCTTCCGAAAGTTGGAATCGATAAAAAACCGCTGTGTCGAGTCTTTCAACTGATGAACATTAAGAGAGGTGGTATCGATGATCCTATCGGCCATCTGTTTGAGCGGCGATAATTTTTCTCTTTCGTGAATGATCCCCTCCATGATCGACCCCCGCTGAGAGAGAGGATGGGTCCGCCGGGTTTCACTGAAGCGATGCAACAGGGCATCGTCGCCGGCATCCAGGAACAGGATTTCGATTTTGTAGCCTTTTTCGTTGAGTTGTTTGAATATCTGGGGATACGGCAGATTGTCGACGCAGAAAAAACCGATATCCTCAAGCGCCCGGAGCGATGTGGTCTTGCCGGACCCGGACATTCCCGTAATGATCACCACCCGCAGATTTTTCATGATGCCCCTCCGTCTCTCCTGAACGCCGCCACCTTTTTTTCAATTGCCAATATGTCGAAATCAGGATTTCGGCATGGCGGAATGTGAATGCAGGGGATCCGTATCCCCATAATCTCCCGGACATCCCAAAAGCCATCGGAATCCGGCCCGCCCAAAGCATCGTCCCGCTGCGCCATATCCAAGATGAGATGCAGATCCGCCCCCGCTGCCCGCCTTTGGTCATCAAAGAGGCGCTTTGCATCACCGATGCCGAATTCCTTCAAATCGATCAGATGCTGGGTGGAATTGCACCCTTTCGCATAAAGCCGCTGACTGTGCCTCTTTCCAATTTCGACGGCGTCATCGGCAATCCATATGTGTCCTTTGTGCACCAGCATCATGCCGGCGGTGGTTTTGCCGGCGCCGCTGTCTCCCTGAATCATTACCCCCATCCCGAACATCTTCAGCAGGACACCGTGCA
>JAPLJM010000276.1 GCA_026388595.1 Deltaproteobacteria bacterium | reverse complement strand
TGACAGGCTAACAACGGCTGGAAGCCGCCACCGCCCCGATAATCGCGGAACCGATTCCTGACCCATCCCTGACCAGTTCAAGTTTGATCCGTGCCGCGCGATTGCCGAAAAGATCCTGCAGGAGCAACCTCATCGCGTCCTGGTATCCGGGATATTTTTCAAAGAGGGACCCGTCGATCGCGACGGTATGACCCGCTTCAAGATGGGCGTCCATCCAGGTGACGACGGCGGCAATCGCCGCTCCGGCGATTCTGGCGGACCGGGTGGAGACGATGCGGCCGATTTCCCGGATGGCCTGCCCGTCCGCAGCCGACACATCGGCGAGGCCCAAGCCGGCGAAAATATCCGATCCTCCGGACAGCATCGAAAGATGTTCCGCGGTCAGGGCATATTCCCCTGCAAAGGCCGCCTGGCCTTTCCCCTCAAAAAGAAGGCCCTGCCCCGTCATCTCCACGATCACCCGCCGTGCGATCTCGCCGAGGTACATCCCGGAGACCATCTTTTCCAGCCGCTGACGGCCGGCGTTGCGGGAAGCGCCGTCCAGGAGCCGGTCGTAAACGTTCGTCTTTAGTTTATCGAAGTTCCCCCACTCCGTATTGACGATCATCTCCCCGCAGGCTTCGAGTTCCGGGCGCTTCCGGATTCGGGCGGCCTTTTCCGGATAGCAGGCGTTGGTCCCCGTGCCGAGAATCACGCCCATATCACAGGAAGGTTCTGCGTAGCTTCCGGCCACGAGCGTTCCGACGGTATCGTTCGCCAGGGCCGCAACGCGGATAAAGCCAAGTTCCCGGCGCTTCAACGCTTCCGAGAGCAGGGCCACGACATCTCTGCCCTCAACACCGGAGGCGGTAAACCCCTTGGTCCATTCGATGAGTTTTCCGGAGGCGATGGAACTTTGCTCCACGGGAAAGGAGAAGGTGAAGGCGAGAGCATAGGCTTGCTGCTGACTGAGCCTGTGTTCCCTGAAAAAGGCTTGAATGCTGTCGGCGATGAAATCGAAAAGCCCGTCGCAGGCGCCCTGCATCAACTCCTGGGGAATGGCAACTTTGCAGACCGCCACAATCGCGGCATGGCCCTTGCCGTCCAGCGCTACCGCCAGGACCCGGAAGTTCGTGCCTCCGAGATCGAGCGCGAGAAATTGCCCTTTTTCCGTTCCCTGCGGACGGCCGACAAAGGAGGGGAGCATCTTGAGCGAGCTTTCTTCCCCGGCCAGACCATAGCGCATTTCCTGATGAAAATGGCCGATGATTGCCCGGGCATCCTCAAATGTGACGGAAAAGAGGCTTTCTAGATGAGAAAGAAAACGATCAGCATTCCTGAGATCCTTCATGGATGCTCCTCAAAACATGGATAGTCCGTATAACCTTTGGACCCCGGCACATAAAAAGTATCTTCATCCCATTTCGCCCATGGGGCGCCCCGGCGAATCCGTTCCACAAGGTCCGGATTGGAGATGAAGGCCTTGCCGAAGGCAACGGCGTCGGCGCAACCTTCATCCAGGACCCGGTTGCCGCTGTCATGCTTGAACCGGCAGTTGATCACAAGGGTGCCTTTGTAGCGCGGCCGGAAGTGCTTGGCGATCTCCTTCACGGCATCGGGCACATTGTCCACCGGGGCCAGGGGTTCGGTAAAATGGGCATAGGCAAGCTCATGGTAATCGTTCAACCGCTCAACAATGTGCTCAAAGGTGGGAATGGTGGCCTTATCCAGGGTTACTCCAAAGAAACCATGGGCCGATGGATTCAGCCGGATGCCGACCTTTCCAAAGCCGATGGCCCGACCCACGGCATCCAGCGTCTCGAAAAAGAAGCGGGCCTTGTTTTCGTGGCTGCCACCGTATTCATCGGTCCGCACATTGGAGCAGTTGGTGAAGAACTGATGAAAAAGATATCCGTTGGCGGAATGGATTTCGACGCCGTCAAAACCCGCGGTGATTGCATTTTCAGCGGCCCTTCTGAAGTCTTGGGTGGTGTCATGAATCTCGTCCGTGGTGAGGGCATGGGGAGTCACGGTATCCTTAAAACCCTTGCGTGTAAACGATTTATCATTGGGGTTGATTGCAGAGGGGGCAACGGGCAGCCGGCCGTCATGAAAATCAGGATGAGACATGCGGCCGCAGTGCCAGAGCTGGCAGAAGATGTGCCCGTCCCTGTCGTGTACGGCGCGGGTCACCTGTCGCCAGCCTTCAATCTGCGCCCCGCTGTATATGCCGGGGGTGTTGATGTAACCGACGGCCTGCTTTGAGACCTGGGACCCCTCGGTAATCAGGAGACCGGCAGAGGCGCGCTGGGCATAATACTCAGCAATGAGCGGCGTCGCCGCGTTCTCCGGGTTGTCAGCCCGGCTTCGTGTCATGGGAGCCATGAATACACGGTTGGGAAGTTCGTAGGGTCCAATCTTTATGGGCTTCAATAGTGCTTTTTCCGTCATTTTCTTTGTCCCTCCTTGCTGTGGTGTTTCTTCTGTGCGGTTATTTCTCTTCAAATATTTCTTGACCTTTGAAAATGGCTTCACCGCTGCTCAAAAATCTTTATCGCTTCAGATCTCTTCATATCATATTATGATTACAAACGAGCTGTTAACTTTATTACTGGAAAGGCGAAAAACATTTGATTCGCTGCTTGCGGACCATTTTTTACCGGTTACGCAAAGCTTTCATTTTACATAGTTTCATATCGTCAGCCGATGCCCGTGA
>JAPLJM010000396.1 GCA_026388595.1 Deltaproteobacteria bacterium | reverse complement strand
CATTCCGGTCGATCGCCGATCGCCCCGGGGCGCCGTGGAGCAGATGGCCGATATTTTTAGAGACAGGGATGAGTTCCTGCTGGCCATCGTTCCGGAGGGGACACGCAAAAAAGTAAAGACCATCAAGACAGGCTTCTGGCAAATCGCCAAAGCCGCTGACGTTTCCATTATCTGCTGGTTTCTGGATAACGCAAACAAAAAAGCTCGCTGGCTGGGCGAAATCGTCCCCGGTGAGAATATGATGGATGACCTGATCCGGATACGGGATATCTATGAGAAGGCTGGTTATCGATTCCCTCTGGAAGTCGTAACACCGGGTTATGGAAACAACTCCAAGCGCTGACAAAATCTGTTGATAAGAGCTTTCTTTTCCGGGAAGGGCGTGTCGGGAAGCCTCCATTGTACGTCAATGAAATAAAGACCGCAAATGGCACTAATCTGGATCAATGATGTTGACCTGAGTTTTGGCGGACCGCTTCTCCTGGACGGCGTGACGCTCCGGATCGATGAGGGCGAACGGATTGGCCTGCTGGGCCGGAACGGGTCCGGCAAGTCCACCCTCATGAAGATGCTGAATGGCGAGATCCCGGCAGACAGGGGGGAGATTGCCAAAAGCGGTACGATCCGGGCTGCCCTGCTCCCGCAGGATGTCCTCGATGACCTCCCGGGAACGGTCTATGATATCGTGGCTTCCGGCGGACGGGAGCATCTAAAGCTGCTGAGGCAATACCATGATCTGACCATGCAGCTTGCCCGCAGCAGTGACGAGGGACTCCTGAAAAAACTCGAACGGATTCAGCACGAGCTGGAGACATCCGGCGCCTGGCATTTTCATCAGCGGGTCGAGACAGTGATCACCTGGACCGGTCTCGATGAAAATGCCGAGTTTCGGCTGCTTTCCGCGGGGTTGAAACGCCGGGTCTTTCTAGCCAAGGCCCTCGCAAATGATCCCGATCTCCTCCTGCTGGACGAGCCCACCAACCACCTGGACATCAACACCCTCCTCTGGCTGGAGGAATTCCTGCTCAAACTAGGCAAGACCATCATGTTCGTGACCCATGACCGCGCCTTCCTGAAGCGAATGGCGACACGCATCGTGGAGGTCGACCGGGGTCGGCTCTTGTCCTTTGACTGCGATTACGACACCTACCTCGAACGACGGCAGGCCATGCTGGATACGGAAGAGAAGGCATGGCAGGATTTCGACAACAAGCTGGCCAAAGAGGAGGTTTGGGTCCGGCAGGGGATCAAGGCCCGTCGCACACGAAATGAAGGCAGAGTGAGAGCCCTGGTGCGGCTTCGGCGCGAGCGCGATCTAAGACGAGAAAAGACAGGAAACATGCGGCTGGCCATTCAGGAGGCGGAGCGCAGCGGGCGGCTCGTTGTCGATACCGAGAAGATTTCCTTTGCTTTCGGCGAACAAAAGATCATCGAAAACTTTTCCACGACCATCATCCGCGGTGACAAGGTCGGAGACAGGACAGTCAAGGATAATGTCGCCGACGGCAATGATACCGTCTTTGTGGGCGGTGTGCCGCGGCATATCATCGCGTATCTCCAGGATTTCCTTTTTCCCCCGGCACAGATCCTGGCCCCTGTCCGATCGCTCTCGGGAGGCGAACGCAATCGCCTCCTCCTGGCCAAACTCTTCAGCGTCCCGTCCAACGTCCTGGTTCTCGATGAACCGACCAACGACCTCGATGCGGAAACCCTCGAACTTCTGGAAGAGCGGCTTCTGGATTACGGCGGTACGATCCTGCTTGTCAGCCATGACCGCGCTTTTCTGAACAACGTTGTCACCTCAACCATCGTCTTCGAGGGCGGCGGACGCCTCGAGGAATATGTGGGCGGATACGACGATTGGCTCCGTCAGCGCCCGGAGCCTGTAATGCCGGAAGCACAGCAGGCAACGGCAAGAGGGGAAAAGCCTAAAACAGAAAAGACTCCAAAGGAGAAACGCAAACTCTCCTTCAAA
>JAPLJM010000072.1 GCA_026388595.1 Deltaproteobacteria bacterium | reverse complement strand
GCACTGATTTTCAATACTATTACAGCGGTTCAGACCTTTATCCCAGCGCGCTCATCGGCCTTCGGAAAGATATCAGGCTGGAGGACGACACCCTGTGGAAGAAAATTGACATGAACCCCGAACGCTGCCGGGATATGGTTTCACATATTGATACGAGGGCTCTGGGCCTGGGTCAGTACCCCCGTGGTTTTTCCATTCGGGATGATCAGGGCAGGCGTATCGGGATCTGGTATTCCATCATGACAGCGCTAACTCCCGTTTCGATGAAGGATGACCATACGGCGGTGATCCACACACCCGCTGTTGATACTTATTTACGCTACGAAAGAGATCCGGGTTAATGATCTGCGCCCGTTTAGGTTAAATTACCATTGTTCATCGATCAAGATTGACCGGGTCTTTCCCCAGACCCTGCCCCCGCCAGAGCATGTAAATGGCAGGATAGATGATCAGTTCCAGGATCGTGGAGGTGACGACGCCGCCCACCATGGGGGCGGCGATGCGCTTCATCACATCGGCCCCGGTCCCGTGGCTGAACATGATGGGGACGAGGCCCGCCAGGATAACGCTCACCGTCATGATCTTGGGACGGATGCGCTTCACAGCGCCGAACATCACGGCCTCCCGCAGGTCCAACAAGCTGTTCAGCTTCCCTTCTTTTTTCCATTTCTCATAGGCGAGATCCAGATAGAGGAGCATGACCACGCCCGTTTCCGCATCCAGTCCGGCCAGGGCGATGATCCCCACCCAGACGGCGATGCTCATGTTGTAGTTGAGCAGATAGAGCAGCCAGAAGGAGCCGACCAGAGAAAAAGGCACGGCCAAGAGCACGATGGCGGTCTTCATGGCCGACTGGGTGTTGAGATAAATCAGGACAAAGATAATGAACAGCGTGAGCGGGATCACGATTTTCAGGCGTTCATGGGTCTTGAGGAGATACTCGTATTCGCCGCTCCAGGTCAGCCGGTAGCCTTCGGGGATCTTCAGGGAGGCGACCTTCTTCCTGGCCTCCTCCACGTAGCCGCCCACGTCGCGTCCCGAGAAGTCGATATAGACATAGGAGACCAACAGGCCCTCTTCACTTTTGATGACCGTCGGTCCCTTGACGACCTTGATTGCGGCCAGTTCGCCCAGGGGAATCTTCAGAGAGGCGGTTGCCGCGCCGGAGGGCATCCCGGAGGTTGCCGACGGGGTAGCGCGCCCGCCCCTCCACGGTGGTCGTCAGGTTCATCCCGCCCACGGCGGACTGGATCACCTCCTGAATATCATCGACGTTCAGCCCGTAGCGGGCCGCCTCGGTCCGCCGGATCTCGAAATCCAGAAAATAGCCCGTCGTCACCCGCTCCGCATAGACGCTACGCGTCCCGGGAATGTCCTTCAGGTGATGTTCGATCTCCAGACCGATCTTCTCGATCTGATCGAGGCTGGGCCCCATGATCTTGATGCCCACGGGGGTCCGGATGCCCGTGGCGAGCATGTCGATGCGGGCCTTGATGGGCATGGTGAAGGAGTTGGCCACGCCGGGGATGGAAAGGGCGTCGTTCATCTCGTCTTTGAGCTTCTCCACGGTCATGCCCGGCCGCCATTCCGATTCGGGTTTGAGATTGATCACCGTTTCGAACATCTCCAGGGGCGCGGGATCGGTGGCCGTTTCCGCCCGCCCCGCCTTGCCGAAGACCTGGGCCACCTCGGGGATGCTCTTCAGGATTTTGTCCTGCATCTGGAGCACCCGGCCGGCCTCGGAAACGGAAATGCCCGGCGCCGTCACGGGCATGTAGAAGAGCGCGCCCTCGAAGAGGGGCGGCATGAATTCCGTTCCCAGCTTTGAATAGGGGTAAACCGTTAACGCGAGGATGATGATAGCGAGTACGATGACCGTTTTTTTGAACCGCAGGGAGACGTGCGCCACGGGCTCATAGAGCTTATGCAGGACGATGCTGACGGGATTCCGCGCCTCCGGCCGGATCTTCCCGCGGATGAAGAGGGTCATGAGGACCGGCGTCAGCGTCACCGCCAGGAAGGATGAAAAGAGCATGGCGAAAGTCTTCGTATAGGCCAGCGGTTTGAAGAGCCGGCCCGCCTGGGCCTGCAAGACAAAGACGGGCAGGAAGCCCACAGTGATGACCAAAAGCGAAAAGAAGAGCGACGGCCCCACCTCTTTGGCGGCCTCAATGATCACATCGGCCCGATCGCCCGGCCGGCCCTGTTCCTCCCATTCCTCCAGTTTCTTGTGGGCGTTTTCCACCATGATGATCGAGGCGTCCACCATGGCCCCGATGGCGATGGCGATGCCGCTCAGACTCATGATGTTGGAGGTGACGCCCAGGTAGAACATGCAGATGAAGGAGAAAATGATGGCCACGGGCAGGGTAAGCAGCACCACGAAGGCGCTGGGCAGATGGAACAGAAAGACGATGCACACGGCGCTCACGGCCACGGACAGCTTGATGATCTCGTCCTTCAGCGTGGCGACCGACCGCAGGATCAGGTCGGAGCGGTCATAGGTGGTGACGATCTTGACCCCTTTGGGCAGGCTCGGC
>JAPLJM010000365.1 GCA_026388595.1 Deltaproteobacteria bacterium | reverse complement strand
GAACGTTTCCGTTCCAAAGGCCGCAACACCCCCTTTCATGGCTGGGACATGAAGGGAAAAGCGGTGATGACCATCGTGAACGGCGAAATCAAGTACCAGGATCTATGAATACGCGCACCCGCCATAAAACGGAGGCGATTGTCCTGCGCTTTCTGGATTATGGCGAATCAGACCGGATTGTCACTTTCTATACCCGCGACTACGGCAAAATCAGAGGGATCGCCAAAGGGGCCCGGCGGAGCCGGAAGCGCTTTGCCAATGCCCTGGAGCTCTTCTGCTTTTCTCAGATCGTCTTTTCCAGAAAAGGCCGGGACAGTTTGGCCTTGCTTGAAGAAAGCCGTGTCTATCATCATTTTGAAAACATCCGGCAGGATCTTGAAAAAACGCTTATGTCTTCTTATCTTGTTGATCTAACAGATCAATTTACTTTAGAAGATAAGAAGGGCACGGAATTGTTTCAGTTGCTGCATGACTTTCTGGCGCAGATCAACGGCGGCGATTGCACCGAGGCCCTGTTGCGTTTCTTTGAAATCCGCCTGCTCAAGGATGCAGGCTATCAACCGGTGCTGGACCGGTGTGTGGCCTGTCAGGCGCCGGTGAACGGCGCCGACGTTTACCAGTTTTATGCCCGCGCCGGAGGTATCCGCTGCGGCGCCTGCCACCAACCCGGCGAGGCCTCTCTTCCGGTTTCACCCGGGACGGTGAAGACCCTGCTCATGGGCCGGGACATCGAGCTGCAGAAGATGAACCGCTTGGTGATGTCGGAACGGTCGTCCCAGGAAAGCAGGCAGATGCTGACGCACTTTATCCGGCATCTGCTGGGTAAGGAGCTGAAATCCCACCAGGTCCTCAATGAAATCCGGAAAATAGGCCTTTAGGGTCGACTGCGCAAGCGTGGTTTCAATAAATTTCGAAATGAAAACTTGATATGGACGACAAATCAAAAACGAAAGTGCAGCTGATTCAGGAATTAACAGCCCTTCGTCAGCAAGTGAATGAACTATCGCAGGCAGATATGCGGCGGAGGCAGGCCGAGTCCGAGCTCCTCGAAAGAGAGCATAAATACCGGACCCTGATCGAGTTCACGCAAGACCTGATCTTCACAGTGGACCGAAAGGGTCTGTTTACTTATGTGAACCCCGAGTTTGAGACGGCTACTGGCTACATGGCATCGGAACTGATGGGCAGTCCCTTTACCAATATCATTGACCCTGAAAGCTGGGAAAATGTTTTTAATAAATTCAAAATGGGGATGAGGGGTGAAAGAAGTTTGCCCTATGAAGTCCATGTCGTCCATAAGAATGGGAAGAGAATTCCCGTAGAGTTTCTTGTTACGACGCTCTGTGATAAAAATGCCAACGCCATTGGCCGTTATGGGATTGGCCGAGACATCACAAACCGTATCGAAGCCGAAAAATTACTCCGGGAGAGCGAGCAGAAGCTTTACAGTGTTATGCAGGGTTCGCCCACCCCGGCTTTTGTGATCGGGACAGATCACAAGATTATTTACTGGAACGAAGCACTCGCCAAGCTAAGCAATATCCAAGCGGTCGACGTGATTGGGACAAGCCAACAATGGAGGGCCTTTTACAGCTCGGAACGTCCCTGTCTGGCAGATCTGCTTCTGGACGGCAATATCAATGAAATATCGGAGCGGTACCGGGGGAAGTATAGCAAATCCAATCTTATCGACAGCGCCTATGAAGCCACCGATTTTTTCCCTCATTTGGGTGCAAAAGGACGGTGGCTGCGTTTCACTGGCGCCAATATACGGGATCTCGAGGGAACGCTCGTCGGGGCTTTGGAGACCCTGGAAGATATCAGTGATCGCAAACAGGCTGAGGAATCTCTGCAGTCTGCTGAAGCACTCTACAGAACCCTGGCGGAAAGGTCATTTGCCGGCGTTTATATGGTGCAGGATGGCAAGTTCCGTTTCATTAATGACAATGCGGCCTCCTATGCAGGCTATACGAGAGAAGAGCTGTTGGGGCAGACGGCAGAGCTGTTAATTGGCACAATTGATCGAGAAATGGCTAAGAAAAGTGCCCGGGCGATGCTTAAAGGTGAACTGACTGTCCCTTATGAGTTCAGGATTATTACAAAGCAGGGCGAAACGCGTTGGATTATGGAAACCATCACTTCGATTTTCTATGAAGGAAAGCCCGCTATTTTGGGAAATTCCATGGACATCACTGAACGCAAACAGGCTGAAGAGGCCCTGCTGAGGAGCGAAGAGCGTTACCGCACCATCATAGAAGGGATCGAGGACGGTTACTTCGAAGTAGACATTAAGGGAAGCATGACTTTCTGCAACCCGTCAACAGCGAGGATCCTTGGTTATACCCAGGAGGAACTCATCGGGATGAATAATCGCCAGTACATTGACGGGGAGAACACTCGGAAGGTATTTTCCGTCTTCAAGGCCGTGTATGGAACGGGCTTACCCGCGAGAAATTTTGACTGGGAACTGATCAGGAAGGGCGGAGAGAAGATCTTTGTAGAAACCTCGGTTTCACTTATCCGGGATGTCGAAGGCAAGCCCGTGGGATTTCGAGGCATCTTTCGTGATATCACCGAGCGTAAACGGATGGAGGAAGAAATACGGGAGATGTCCCACCGGGATCAGCTCACGGAGCTTTACAACCGGCGGGGGTTCATCGCCCTGGCGGAGCAGCAGCTCATGGCGGCAAACAGGGCAAAGCGGCATATGATGTTGGCCTTCATCGATATTGATGGCATGAAATGGATCAACGATACGCTGGGTCATGAAGAAGGGGACAAGGCCCTGATCGACACGGCAACGATTCTCCGGCAGACGTTTCGGGAATCGGATATCATTGCCCGCATCGGCGGTGATGAATTTGCTGTCCTGGCGATCGATATGACGGATTTAAATCCTGAAGTCTTATCGAAGCGCTTTCAACAAAACATGGATGACTGGAATGCAAAGGAATCTCGGCCCTACACGCTCGCGATAAGCTGGGGTACGGCCATCTATGATCCTGAATCCCCCATGTCTCTGGACCAACTGATGTCGTTATCAGACGAATTGATGTACCTTCAGAAAAGGGCCAAGATGAGCAGGAGAACCTGAACCCATAAAACCAGCCATTTGTAGATAACCATTTAAAGAACCTGGCCGCTGCGCGGCGGTCCCTGTTTTCATGAGCTTTTCGTATTGACACCCACTTTCGGTCATGTTAATAAAGCTGCGAAAAATAGTATAAAATCAAGACCAAAGCAGTTTTAACTTGAGGAGGTAAGTGTGACTTTTCAGGAATTGATTATGGCCCTGGAAAAATTCTGGGCCGGGCAGGGGTGCGTGATTCAGCAGCCGTACGATCTGGAGGTGGGCGCTGGAACCTTCAATCCGGCAACATTTCTTCGCGCTTTGGGACCGGAGCCCTGGAACGTGGCTTATGTGGAGCCGTCAAGGCGTCCCACGGACGGACGATATGGTGAAAACCCGAACAGGCTGCAGCATTACTATCAATATCAGGTGATCATGAAGCCTTCCCCCATGAATATCCAGGAACTTTATCTGGATTCTCTGAGAAGCTTCGGCATCGATCCCCTGGATCATGATATCCGGTTCGTGGAAGACGACTGGGAATCGCCCACGGTCGGGGCCTGGGGGCTGGGCTGGGAAGTCTGGCTTGATGGGATGGAGATCTCTCAGTTTACCTATTTCCAGCAGGTCGGCGGCATTGACCTGAATCCCATCTGTGCGGAACTGACCTACGGGACTGAGCGGATTGCCATGTATATTCAGGGTATTGACAACGTATACGACCTGAAATGGAACGACACCGTAACCTACGGTCAGGTGCATCACCGGGGAGAGGTGGAGTGGTCAATCTATAACTTTGAAGTGGCGGATGTGGGCATGCTGCGAAACCTCTTCGACATGTACGAGGCCGAAGGCGCCCGGGCGGCTGAAAAAGGACTTGTTCTGCCCACCTATGATCACTGCCTGAAGTGCTCCCATACCTTCAATATGCTGAACGCCCGCGGCGCCATCAGTGTGGCCGAACGGACCAGTTATATCGGCCGGGTCCGGAACCTGGCCCGGTTGAGCGCGGAAGGATACCTGAAGCAAAGGGAACAGATGGGATATCCACTGATTAAACCGTGCTAAAGACCCTTAAAAAATGGCTTCGTCGCCGCTCAAAAATCTTTTTCGCTTCAAGGAATGTTGTTATCACACGATGATTGAAA
>JAPLJM010000076.1 GCA_026388595.1 Deltaproteobacteria bacterium | reverse complement strand
TTGTATCGAAAAGGCACAACAGCTTCCCCTGACATAAAAACATAATAAGTTATAATAGCTTATACAATTATCTCTAATCATTATACGCTCCATGGGATTCCATCTTTATCCTTAGCTTAGGGCATTTTCACAAGTGCTCCGTGAAATTCACCAGTCTTTAATCCCCTCAGGCAGAGGAATCAGCACACCTTCTGTTGGGAAATAATTTATCGGTTGCTCCATTTTTCTTGACACTATCTGTTTTTTACCAGTATACAATATACGTTAAGAAGTAAAGGAAAGAGAAATGTACGAAGTAACCATCAAGAAATCCTTTTCCGCCGCGCACATCCTGAAGGAAATCGGCGGGAAGTGTGAAGATCTCCATGGACATAATTTTGTCGTGGAGGTCACCGTCAAGGGGGAATCCTTAAACAAGGAAGATTTATTGATTGACTTTCGGGTTCTGAAAGGATGGACCAATGAAATCCTGGAACAGCTTGATCATAAATACCTCAATCAAATTGATATTTTTAAGGGCATGAATCCCTCATCAGAGCAGATCGCCCGATACATCCATGACCGGCTCACGGACAACATGAAATCCATGGACCTGAAGGTTTCCCGTGTGACCGTCTGGGAATCGGAAAATGCCCGGGTCGCCTATTATGATGATTGATATCCAGAATCAGCAGGATCACAGAAAGATCAATATCAAGAAGGTGGGTGTAAAAGGCATCAAATACCCCATTATCGTCCTGGATCGTGCCCGGGGCACCCAGCCGGTCAATGCCGCAATCAACATGTATGTCAGCCTTCCCCATCATTTCAAGGGAACGCACATGAGCCGGTTTGTGGAGGTCCTCAACGAATTCCGTGGACAGATCAATATCAAAACATTTCATACGATTCTGGAAAAAGTCCGGGAAAAGCTGCACGCCGAATCCGCCCACATGGAAATAGAATTCCCCTATTTCATTGAAAAAGCAGCCCCCGTATCCGGCGCGAAGAGCCTGATGGAATACCGCTGCTCTTTTTGCGGTCAGAATAATGGCCAGAAAAGTGATTTCCTGGTCGTGGCGGTTGTTCCCGTAACCACCGTCTGTCCCTGTTCGCGGGAAATCAGCAACATGGGCGCGCACAATCAGCGCAGTATGGTTTCTGTGAAGGTTCGCTTCCGGAAGTTTTTCTGGATTGAAGACGTCATCAGGATCATTGAGAATTCGGCAAGCGGGGAAGTTTACTCCCTCTTAAAGAGACCGGACGAGAAATATGTCACCGAAAAGGGATACGAAAATCCCATGTTCGTTGAAGATGTGGTGCGGAATGTGGCAGAGCAGTTGAATCGCGACGAGAATTTTACCTGGTACAGCGTGGAAGCCGAAAACTTTGAAAGCATCCACAATCACAGCGCCTACGCCTATGTGGAAAAGGAATGAAAGAAAAACTATTTTTTAACCTTTACAATCAGGGCTTCATCAGGGTGGCGCTCTGCATCCCCGAAGTACGGGTGGCGGATGTTGTGTTCAACGCCGGAGAAATGATTAAAATGGCCCACCAGGCTGCCGCCGGCGACGCCATCTATGCACTGTTCCCAGAACTGGGCATCTCCGCCTATTCAAATGAGGATCTCTTCCATCAGGATGCCCTCCTGAACAGTGTCCGGGAGGCGCTGCAGCGGATCATCGACGAAACCAGCCGTTTGAACATGATCCTGGTCGTCGGCGCGCCCCTGCAAGTCAATACATCCCTTTTCAACTGCGGCATTGTTCTGTATCAGGGCCGCATTCTGGGAGTTGCCGTTAAATCCTATCTTCCCAATTACCGGGAATATTATGAAGGCCGCCAGTTCAGCCCCGCGGAAGAAATCCTTTCGAAAACAGTCCATCTCTGCGGACAGGACAATATCCCCTTCGGCGCCGACCTTCTTTTTGAGGTAGTGAATATTCCAAATTTCCGGTTTTTCACTGAAATCTGCGAAGATGTCTGGGTTCCCGTTCCCCCTTCGAGCTTTGCTGCCATGGCCGGGGCGACCGTGATCGGCAATCTCTCGGCCTCCAACGTCACCATCGGCAAATCGGAATATCGCCGCAGTCTGGCCGAGAATCAGTCCGCCCGCTGCATCGCGGCCTATCTCTACGCCGCGGCCGGTCCCGGGGAGTCCACCACCGATCTGGCCTGGGACGGCCATGCCATGATCTGCGAAAACGGCAATCTCCTGGCCGAGTCGGCGCGGTTTTCTTATACGCCGCAGGTGATTTATGCTGATGTGGATCTGGACCGTCTGGTGCAGGATCGCATGCGCATGAGGAGTTTCGGCCAGAATGCCCGGACGCACCGGGAGCGGCTCTTGAGCTTCCGCCGGGTGTCTTTTCCGGTTGAACCTGTTGAAAAGCGAATATTGCTCAGCCGCGAGTATCCCCGTTTTCCCTACATCCCTGCAGACCCGACCAAACGGGATCAGCGGTGCTACGAGGCCTATAACATTCAGGTCCAGGGACTGGCCAAACGATTAAAGGCATCCGGCATCGATCACGTGGTGATCGGCATCTCGGGGGGGCTTGACTCCACCCATGCCCTGATCGTTGCGGCCCGCACCATGGATCTCCTGAATCTGCCGAGGTCGCATGTGCTGGCCTATACCATGCCCGGTTTCGCTACAACGGACAAAACCTATCGGAACGCCATCCGCCTGATGAGGGCGCTGGAGGTGGAGGCCAACGAGATCGATATAAGGCCGAGCTGCCTTCAGATGCTCAAGGATATCCACCATCCCTATGGTGACGGCAGTGACGTCTTCGATGTGACGTTCGAAAATATTCAGGCAGGCGAACGGACCTCCCATCTTTTCCGTTTGGCCAATATAAGAAATGCCCTGGTCGTCGGCACAGGCGATCTCAGTGAATTGGCCCTGGGGTGGTGTACCTATGGTGTGGGGGACCACATGTCCCACTATAATGTCAACGCCAGCGTCCCCAAGACCTTGATCCAGCACCTCATCCGCTGGGTTGCCCAATCCGTTGTTTTTTCAAAGGACACATCGGAGATTCTGCTGGATATCCTGGATACGGAAATCAGTCCGGAACTGATCCCAGGCCAGGAAGGCCAACAGCCCCAGCAAAAAACGGAATCCGTCGTCGGACCCTATGAACTGCAGGACTTTAATAATTTTTACGTCACCCGCTTCGGTTATCTGCCTACGAAAATCGCCTTTCTGGCCTACTGCAGTTGGCGGGATAAGGCACTCGGTTTCTGGCCGGACGTGCCGGAGCATAAGAGAAACGAATACACCCTCGGCGAAATCAAACACTGGCTGAATGTCTATCTCTATCGTTTCTTCAAAACCAGCCAGTTCAAACGGTCCTGCATCCCCAATGGCCCGAAGGTGGGTTCCGGGGGGTCCCTCTCACCGCGAGGCGATTACCGAGCCCCAAGCGACAGTGAAGCCACGGTATGGCTGGAAAATGCCCGCCGTATTCCTGATGATGACAGCCTATCTGGGGATGTGCCTTGAGGGCAAATGTATGAAACGAGAACAGTACAAGGATTTCGACGCGACACAGCTCTTTTGTCCGTCCTGCAAGCAGGCGGTTCCGGTCCGGAAGCGGCTGCTGCTTGTTTTAACCACCGGGGAGAAGTACGATTATACCTGTGTTTACTGCGGGACGTCCGTGGGTGACAAGATGGTTTCAAGCCGGGACAACTTGCCACTCATCATCAGCTGAACGCCCGAAGACCTTTGAAAAAAGGCTTCGCCGGTTGCGCATCGTTTTTCCACCGGTTACGCAAATCTCCCGCCCTGATGAAACCCATAAAAAAGGCCAGGGCAAATGCCCCGGCCTTCATCATCTTCTTTCCTGTTAAAACTTTTATTTATCTCCCAATGACATAGCGATAGGGATCGATAACATCCCGGAGCGTATGGAGCTCTTCCGCCGTCGGGGGTTTGTTTTCCACGATCTTCTTGGCCTTCAACAGTTCAAATCCGCAGTTGTCCTGCACATCCTTCTCAGAATAACCGGGGTTGATGGCAATGAGCCGCATGCGTTTGGATTCTTCTTCAAAATCCATAACCGCCATATTGGTAATGATCTTGTAGGGGCCCGCACCCAGCGGCAGACCGGACTTTGCACGGGAATCGCCGCCTGTGAGCCAGCCCGGCGTGGTGATGTAGTTGATCTTCTCGGCAAAACGCTTGGGATCTTGGGGGGTCATGACCATCATGCGCCAGCAGAATGAACCAAAATCATTGGCGCCGCCGCTTCCGGGGAAACGGACCTTCGGTTTCTGATGGTCAGCACCGATCCGGGTTGAATTCAAATTGCCAAACATATCAATCTGGGCGCCGCCGAGGAAGGTGTAATCCAGCATCCCCCTGCAGGCGGTT
>JAPLJM010000136.1 GCA_026388595.1 Deltaproteobacteria bacterium | reverse complement strand
GGATCGTGATGATTATTTTTGTAAGCGCCTGATTCTTAAATGGTTATTGCTTTCGAGGCAAAGGCTGGGGATGGAGATGGAACGTGCCTGCGGCAAGATTTTTGAACGGGCCGTTCAATACGCTTGAATGAAATGGATAATCTTTGAAAAAGAAAGCCCCATACAGCCTGTGGACAAGGGCTTCAGAACTTATCTGAATATTCATTGAGAAAAAGGCGGATTGTTTGATAGGATGAGTGGAGGAATCAATAATCAGACTTAGCCTGATAAGGCTCCGAGATCAGCCAGGAACGGCAATATTCATGGATGATAACAAAACATTAAGTCAACTCGAAGCATTGGTCCTTCGACTCGGGATAACGCTTCGCTATGAACCATTGAAAATAGACGGATCAATTCATACAGGCGGATTCTGTCGTATGAAAGGACAGGATTTTGTGATCATCCATAAGAAGGCATCGCCAAGAGAAAAGATTTATATCTTGGTCGATGCTGCGAAGCGGTATGATCTCAATGAGATATACCTGTTGCCTTCTCTCAGGGAGATGCTGGATGACTAAAATTCTCAGTCTTTATTCTCGTTGTCCTCTCCTCGTAGGAAGTCAGAGACGATCTGGAGGTATTCCGATAGAAGCTGTTTGCTCACGACGAAAATATGACCGATATTCTTCTCAAAGGTCCGGTTCAGCCCGCCTCGCGTAACCTGAATGTTGCCATCCGCCAGCATTCCCCATAACTGGCTTGCCACACATGAACCTGCAGGCGCGATTGGATCACGGGAACCTCGATAGTCGAAAATCCGGACGCCGCCTCTCCGGAGGGCATCCATGTCAACAGGCTTGCCATCGAGATCGGGATTCATGGACGGCAGACAGTAGGTTCCTTCGACCAGTTGATTACCCAGGAAGAATTTTTCTATCCAATCCCGGTGAGCCTTCGCCGGGAACTTTGTCCCATGTGTCAGCCAGAACAGGAACGGGGCCGAGTCTTCGATGGCGTGGGGATAAATGGCGCGACCGTAGAATCCGCTGAGCAGTGTGTAATGCACGCCCGGCTGAATCTCGTTCATCCCGAAATCGATGACCTGAGGCGGGATATTGACAGAGCCGAATAGTTCACCCATGACATAGGGGTTGTAGTTCTGGCGGATAAATGACCGCATCGGTCCATGGCCGCTTCCATCATCGTCGAACTTGGCCGGGGCTGCCATGAGAGCAAGTTTGCAAATGTCCATTTTTTCTCCCCGGGCCAGACGCTCCTCCGCCCGTCTGGCGAGATAGGGCAGCATCAACGTTCCACCCATACAATATCCCATGATGTTGATCTCATGTTTGGGGTGCTTCTTTTTTATGATTTCCAGATAGCGGTCCTGGACTGTTTTTCCGAAGAAATCCATCCCGAGGCGTGTATCATCGGGGTCACACTCACCATAGTCGACCAGATAGATCGCATATCCCTCTTTGAGCATGCCCTGCACGACCGATTTTCCATCGTCAAGATCGAACAGCTCCGGTCTATTAATCAGGGGTGTGGAGATGTAGAGTACCTTGCCATTCGGCTTGATGCCCTTGGGCAGGACATAATGGCGCAGTCGTACATTGTGAATTTTTGATCCCCTGACGATTTCATAGTCAGAGCAACCGATTCGACCATGGGTAATCCTTTCGGAATACTCTTTGGGGTCGAAGGCGCTGGCCTTATACAGGCATTCCAGACGAAAACGGTTCTCTGCCAGATATTCCTCAAAGGTCATGCCGTCCGTGCCATCGGCGTTTTTCCGCATGAAGGGCAGGGCATCGCCCTCCAAGGGCGTCTCTGTGATCACAACCAGCAGGCACTTGAGCATATCCTTCATCGCATTGAGTCTCGTCATTCCCAGGGAGTTGTATTTGTACTCCATCTGTGCAAATTCCTGGGCGTACTCTTTCAGCATCTGATGCCCCTCGGGGGTTGTGGAAATACGCCGGGCCTTATCCCTGTCGAATTTGTCGTCCTTCATGAAATAACGGCAGAGATCGTAGAGCGAACGCGTGTAGTTCTTGTAGATCCAGCCGTTCATGTCCCGGTAGATATCCGGCTCCTTGCCTGCCCGTACCGCGATACGGGCCTGAGCCTTGATCGGATTGGTTAATAAGGCCTTGAGAAAGGTATTCTGCAGACTGGCGACCATGGCCAAAGGGCCGACAATTTGATAGTTCTCGCTGATTTCTTCCAGGAATTGCTGATATTGAAAGAGTGTTTTGGTCTGTGCCCCTGCCCACATGCTTTTCCAGGGGAGCGCTGTTTTTATGCCCTCCCGGTTATCTGCCGGTGTGATTCCCATTTGAACCAAAAGGCTTGATGATGCTATCCTATTTTCATCCTCCATGACAACCTCCCTCATATGGTTAGTGTGACCAGTATGACCTCGGATACAATAATAAAAAAACAATACCAATTACTGCTTATCATAACATCTTTTATTTATTCAACTTAATAATAATTGAAAAATTCTATTTGTAAAGATAATAAAGGAGCGTCAGTTTAACAGGATCATCAGAGAATGATTCCTCACGTTCAGAAGCCATCATAAAGAGGGATGATTATTATTACTTTTTTCTGGTTAGGGGGCTT
>JAPLJM010000291.1 GCA_026388595.1 Deltaproteobacteria bacterium | reverse complement strand
CTGTGCTGCCAGTCTTTCCGCCTCGACCCGGGCCGTTCCCGGCTCCACCACCCGGTTGACCAGCCCCATGCCCAAAGCCTCTTCCGCTTCGACCGGACGGCCCGTCAGAATCAGATCCAGGGCGCGGCTCACACCGATCAGTCGGGGCAGGCGCTGTGTGCCTCCGTCAATCAGCGGAACACCGAAACGCCGGCAAAAGACGCCAAGGATGGCATTCCGTTCGGCCACGCGCAGATCGCACCAGCAGGCCAGTTCAAGGCCGCCGGCCACGGCGTATCCGGAAATGGCGGCGATCACCGGTTTGGATAGACGCAACCTCGATGGCCCCATGGGTGCCGCTTCCGACATATCGGCACTCAGGCGGTTGGCCGAATCGGCCAACCCCTGCGCCACGGCTTTCAAGTCCGCTCCGGCGCAGAAGTGACCGCCGACACCGCAAAGAACGGCGACGCTCAGGCGGTCATCCTTTTCGAAGGCATGGAAAGCCTCCACCAACTGATCTGCGGTTTTCCGGTCAACGGCATTCCGGGCATCGGGGCGGTTGATCATAATCGTGCTGATTTTATTCCTATTTTCGACGATCACGTCCATACCATGGGATCTCCTAGTGAATCTTTATTGCCCTGTGCACCCTTTTATCCCCTCCCCTTGTGGGAGGGGAATGCGGAAGCCAGCCCCCCGCAAAGGGGGGCTGTGAGAGAAATCCTCGCGTCCGCAACGACAGGCGTGCGCGGAAAGTTATTAAAAGGTTTTCTTTTTAATCAGACCCCGCTCGCGGCCGGCCTTCTCCAGTTCCTCACGGAATTTGGGATGGGCGATCTTGATCAATTCTTCCGCGCGCTCCGGTTCCGTGCGGCCATACAGGTCGGCCACACCATACTCCGTGACGATGTAACCCGCGTAGTGCCGCGGAACCGTGACCCGTGAACCCCAGGTGATATAGGGGACGATCCGGGAGACCGTGTCGTTCAGGGTTGTCGCCGGAACGAGATTGATGGCCCGGCCCCCCTTGGACCAGAAGGAGCCGACCACGAAGTCCAGCTGACCGCCGGATCCCGTCCGCATCAGGTTGCCCACGGACTCGGAGACGATCTGGCCCGTGAGGTCCACCTCGATAGAGCCGTTGATGGCCACCACATTATCCTCCTGGGCGATGATGGCGATGTTGTTGGCGTAAATCGTCGGCCTGAATTCAACGATGGGGTTGTTGCCCAAAAAGTCGTAGAGCTCCTTCTCGGACAGGGTGAAGGCCAGGACGATCTTGCCGTTGTTGATCTTCTTGTATTTACCCGTGACGATGCCCTTTTCCACCAGCTTGTGCGTGCCGGCCGGGGCCATCTCCGTGTGGATCCCCAGGTCCTTCAGGCCCGAATGCTCCAGCAAGCTGCTGATGGCCGCCGGCACCGCCCCGATTCCCACCTGCAGGCAGTCCCGGTCCCTCAGGAGGCCGACCACGTGTTTTGCCATCTGCTGTTCCTGCTCGTTTGCCACCGGTGTCGGCACGGCGATGATGGGATTGGGATTCTCCACGAAGGCCGTGAAGCGCGTGACGGGGAAATTGGTCTGCCCGTAAGTCCGGGGCATGTTGGGGTTCACCTCGGCGATGATCCACTCGCACTGGTCCATGATATGCTCGGTGTAGAAGGTGTCGAGGCCCAGGTTGACAAAGCCGTGCTCGTCCGGCGGCGTGACCTGCATGACGATCCCCGTGCGGCGCGGGTATATCCTCTGGCGGTGGGCGTTCTTGGTGGAGATGTCCGAGCTCTGGGCAGGCCAGAAGTTCGCCCACTCGGTCTTGGCCAGTTCCTGGAGGTGC
>JAPLJM010000214.1 GCA_026388595.1 Deltaproteobacteria bacterium | reverse complement strand
GGACAGAATGATGGAACGCCTCATCTGAACCCTCCGATCCGAGCGGCAGTCTGTGAATGGGCGTGGTGTGTATCGGCATCCCTAAGAGACTGGACAGGGAATTGTACCGGTGATAAAAAACGTGTAACAATTCACACAATGGCTTTTCACATTTATCTGATAAGATGCTATTTGACGGTTGGAGTATAAGACGAGCGGTTTTGTATGTCAATGGAAAACTGGCCACAAAATGGGGAATGCTGTGCCGATGATTGCGTCAGGGATTTGTTGAGGCGGCCCCGATGTGATCCGCTCCATGTCCAGCAGAACAGGGGCCGCCTTGAAGGCGTTCGTGGTAAACACGGCGGCAGCCCTGGCAGGCGTCGTCGAATAAATCAGGGAAAGATCCCTCTTCAGGTCTTCTTTGATACCTGCATGGATGCCATTGGCTAGGAATCCGGGAACAAAATATGTTTCATGGTTCATGTTCAACCATCCTCTCAAGCGGTGCCTGATGGCGCGCCCCTAACAAACCATAATGGTTATGAATTTCCTTTTGAGTTCCCCTCATTTTCCGCAGCACTTCTTATATTTCTTGCCGCTGCCGCAGGAGCAGGGATCATTCCTGCCTATCTTGTCATGATCGCGCTTGACGGTCTTCGCTTCCGGTGTGTCTTCCCCACGGCTCATGATGTAATCCTGCCGCTGCTTTTCCTGCATTTCCTCGATATCTTCCTCGCGATGAATCTGAACAAGGCACAGTTTCTCCAGCGTATCGGCCTTGATCCGGTAAATCATCTCCATGAACATGTCATAGCCTTCCTTCTGATACTCCCGGACAGGGTCCTTCTGGCCGTACCCCCGGAGGCCGATTCCCTCCTTCAGGTGATCCATGGCCAGCAGATGATCTTTCCACTGGGTGTCAATGGACTGCAACATGATCATTTTCATGAGATGATGCATCAAGGGCTCGCCGAAGTCCGCTTCCTTCTTCTTCAGATGGTCTTTGACGGCGGCGATGACGGTTTCCTCGATTTCAGTGCTGTTCAGGCCGGTTCCGGTATTGCTGAGATTCAGCTTCAGGGAAAACTGCTTAAAAATCGTATCATCCAGACCCTTGAGGTTCCAATCCTCCGGATGCTGCTTTTCCTCGATGAAATCCGGGATCAGCGCTTCCACAACTTCATCCAGCATTTCCTCGATATCTACCCAGAGCTGCTCGCCCCGGAGCACTTTCTTCCGCTGCTCATAGATGACCTGCCGCTGGCGGTTCATCACGTCATCGTATTCGAGCAGATGTTTGCGCATATCGAAGTTCTGCCCCTCTACGCGTTTCTGGGCATTTTCGATGGCCTTCGAAATCATCCTGTGTTCGATGGGCTGGTTCTCCTCAATGCCGATCTTGTCCATAATCCCGGCAATTCTCTCAGCCCCGAAGATCCTCAGGAGGTCATCCTCCAGGGATAGATAGAATCTCGAAGACCCGCCGTCTCCCTGTCTTCCCGAGCGGCCCCGCAACTGGTTGTCGATGCGGCGGCTTTCGTGCCGTTCCGTTCCGAGGATATGAAGGCCGCCCAAGCCGGCCACGCCCTCCCCCAGCTTGATATCCGTACCCCGGCCCGCCATGTTGGTGGAAATGGTCACCTGCCCCCGCAGGCCGGCCTCGGCTATGATTTCCGCTTCCCGTTCATGGTGTTTGGCATTAAGGACATGGTGCTTTATCCCCGTGCGACTCAGGTATTTGCTGAGCAGTTCAGATTTTTCGATGGAGATCGTCCCGACAAGCACGGGCCGCCCCAATTGGTGCATTTCCTTGATTTCCTCAATGACGGCGTTGAATTTTTCCTGCTCCGTTTTATAGATCACATCGGTATGGTCCATCCGGATCATGGGCATGTTCGTGGGCGCCACCAGCACTTCGAGCTTATAGATCTTATCGAACTCCGCCGATTCCGTATCAGCAGTGCCGGTCATGCCCGCCAGCTTTTTGTACATTCTGAAGAAATTCTGGAAGGTAATGGAGGCCAGGGTCTGGTTTTCCCGTTCAATCTTGACCTTTTCCTTCGCTTCCAGCGCCTGGTGCAATCCGTCGCTGTAGCGCCTGCCCGGCATGACCCGTCCTGTAAATTCATCGACAATGATGACTTCACCCTCCTTGACGACATAATCCACATCCCGTTTGAAGAGACTATGTGCCTTCAAAGCCTGGTTGACGTGATGGAGCAGTTCGATGTTCTTCGGTTCAAAGAGGTTTTGCACCTTGAGGTAGGTTTCCACACGGGCCACGCCCTCTTCCGTCAGGACTACGGTGCGGCTTTTTTCTTCCACCGTGTAATCTTTCCCCTTGTGGAGGCGGGGGATGACCTGATTGATCCGGTAATACTTGTCCGTTGACTCTTCGGAAGCCCCCGAAATAATCAGTGGCGTCCGGGCTTCGTCAATCAGGATGCTGTCCACCTCATCCACAATGGCAAAATTGAAATCGCGCTGGACATAGTCTTCCAGGCTGAATTTCATGTTGTCACGGAGGTAATCAAAACCGAATTCATTATTGGTTCCATAAGTGATGTCGGCATGATAGGCTGCACGCCGTTCATCGTCGTCCAGTCCGTGGACGACAACCCCGACGCTCATGCCCAGCATCCGGTAGATCGGTCCCATCCATGCCGCGTCCCGCTGGGCCAGGTAATCATTGACGGTGACCAGATGGGCGCCCTTGCCCTCCAGGGCATTGAGATACAGCGGCAAGGTGGCCGCCAAAGTTTTTCCTTCGCCGGTTTTCATTTCCGCAATCTTGCCTTCGTGCAGGACCAGTCCGCCCAGGATCTGAACGTCAAAGGGCCGCATGTTCACCGTCCGCCGGGCAGCTTCCCGGGCAACGGCAAATGTTTCCGCCAAGATATCATCCAGTCCTGCGCCCTGCGCCAGCTTTTCCCGGAAATAGGGCGTCCTGGCTGCAAGTTCAGTGTCTGTCATTTTGGCAACGGACGGCTCCAGCGCATTGACTTCATGGAGAATCAGCGACAACCGCTTCATTTCGCGGTCATTCTTGCTGCCGATAAGTTTCTTGATGATGGCTCCAAACATGTCCAATCCTTGAAAAAAAGCCGGTAAGGGGACCGGCGTCCATAAAAAAACACCACAGACGCCCTCACGATCGGCCGCCTGTGGTGTATACGTATAATAAGAAGGGTCGAAGGTCAAGCCATCAATAACGACGGCGTTTTATTCTATGCCTTGCTGATATTCAGGAGGGCATCGCCCACAGCTACCTTGTCCCCTGCCGAAACAAACAGCTCCGTTACTTTGCCGGCGACTTCCGAAGTGACGTTATTCAGCATCTTCATGGCTTCCAGGACAAGCAGGACCTGTCCGACCGACACTTCCTCGCCTTCCGTGACACAGACCTCATTAACCGTTCCCGTGATCTGGGACCGGAACTCTCCAGCTTTGGCCGCCGCTTCGATTTCCTTGAGGGACAGGACTGCTTTTTTCCTGCCGGGAGCGTCCTCCTGTTCCATTTCGGTAATGATCGGCTCCTGATGGTGATCAATGATCAGATAAGTCGTCGCATCCCCGGATTTCGTCCGTCGCTGCGGGCCGATCTCAATGGAATGGAGCCGTCCGAAAACATCGGGCACTTCGAATTTTTCCCCCAGGCCGAAGCCGCCCTTCCGGAACCAGATCTTCGGGGAGAGGACCCATGTTTTTCCATATTTTGCTTCAAATTTGAAGAAATCCACGGCATCGTTGGGGTGCTGGAGATAGAGCACCAGTTCATCATCCGTGGCCGCCCGCCCCAGGCGGTGCTCCAGGACCTTCTTTTCCACATCGAGATCGACATCTTCGATTTTCTGATAGCAGGTGTCGCATTCAACGATTTCCTTCCATCCGGGACCGAAGACGGCGGCATAGATCTCGTCGGCCGGCCGGTAGAAGGGAAATTCGCCATAGCGCCCGAGCAGCAAGTTTTTCAGATCGTCGCTGACGTCTTTATAGCGCGTCCCTTTCAGGACGTTGTTGACGGCGGTGGTCCAGAGAATCTGAGAACCCGGCGTAACGCTCCACCAGTTCCCCAGATCGAGTTGTACCCGGGGCAGTTCATTCTGGAGGATTTCCGGCATCCGATGGAGAAAATCCCCCTTGACGGCCTGTTCAAAGCTGGAGCCTGTGGCACCACCCGGCAGTTTGTGGATCTGCACCGATGGGTCAAAGCCCAGAAACTGGGATTCAAAGTCCTTGTAGTACTCTCTTTCCGGCCTCAGGACATTGGACGTCGCGATGACGGCCTGGCGGTCAATCCCGGCGGCATGGTAGCCGTAGTCGTCGAGAAGATCCAGAACGGTCAGGATCGGGGGCGGACCGTAAAAGCCGGTAAAGGCATGATCGCTGGCGTCGACGATTTTTGCCCCTTTGCGAACGGCATAGACAACTCGTCCGATATCGGCGCCGTCCGTGTTGTGGCCGTGATAATGGATGATCAGATCGGGATATTTTTGCAGGATCGCTTCGACCAGTTCACCGATCCGCTTGGGCGTTCCCAGACCGGCATGATTCTTAATGCAGAGAACGATATCCTCACCGGTGACCTCCAGAATCTGACCAACCTTATTTACATAATATTCGTCGGTGTGTTCCTTGCCGGTGGAAAAACAGATGGAGGGCTCCAGAATTCTGCCCGCCTTCTTCACTTCCTCAAAAACAGGAATCATGTTGGGAATGTGGTTCAGAAAGTCAAAAACCCGCCACACATGTACATATCGGGCAAAGCTCTGGACGGTCGCCCGGATGACATTTTCCGGATAGGGCCGGTAGCCGAACAGGTTGATGCCCCGGCACAGGGTCTGGAACATCGTGTCCGGCATGCCTTGACTGAGCACTTCGAGTTTTTCCAGGGGATTGATCTGCTTGCGCAGCATGTCCACATGCACGGAAGCCCCGCCGGTAATCTCAATGGACAAATAACCCGCATCGTTCCGGGGTTTGGCTGCAAGGAGCTGGGTGTGGGGCATAATCCGGTTTTTAAAGTCCGACTGGGAGAGATCCCGTTCCGTGTTGGTAATGAAGTAACCTCTCTGCGCCCGGATTTTGTCGAGCACATAATGCACGCCCTGGTCCTGCAATTCCCCGGGGGCAATTCTTTCATCTAAGGGGTTTGTTGACTTATTCATAAATATTATAACCTGTTCCTCGTAAATTTATGCTTGAAGTACTCCCGGTGAAGCCTGTCGATTTTTCTCAAACGGCATAGGGATTGACTTTTTTGGTATGAATTTCCGCAATCAGTTTCGCCAGCTTTGCCACTTCCCGCTCCGGTTCTGGGTAATTGAAAACCTCAGGGTGTGTTTCGAGGTACCCCGTGTCAAACCGACCCAACTGAAAGTCGAGATCATCGCAGATCGCCAGGTAGAAGGGAATGGTGGTCTTGGGGCCGACAATCAAAAATCCGTTCAGGGCCCTCTTCAGTCGCTGCAGGGTCTGCTCCCAGTTAAAGCCCCGGATCGTCATTTTGACAAGCAGTGAATCATAATCCGTGGGAACCTTGAACCCCTGATACACGGCACCGTCCAGCCTGACACCCGGTCCGCCGGGCGACCGGTAGACTTCGACCCGTTTTCCGCCGTCAGGCATGAAGTTATTTTTGGGATCTTCGGCATTGATTCGAACCTGTATGGCTTTGCCCAGCAGGGTCACTCGATTTTCGGGGATGTTGAGGGCCTGCCCCTCGGCAATCCGGATTTGTTCCCGGACAATGTCAATCCCGGTCAACTCCTCCGTCACGGTATGTTCCACCTGCAGGCGCGTGTTCATTTCCATGAACCAGAACTCATTGGTTGCCGCATTGACGAGGAATTCAACGGTGCCGGCGTTGATGTAACCCGATTCCCGGGATGCCTTGATCGCGCAATCGTACATGGCGTTCAGCACATCCGCCGGCAGGTCGGCGGGCGCAATTTCGAGGAGTTTCTGATGCCGCCGCTGAATGGAGCAGTCCCGGGAACCCAGATGGATGATATTTCCGTGATGATCGGCCAGTATCTGGATTTCCACATGACGGGGCGACTCAATGAATTTCTCCATGTAGATACTTTCGTCGTTGAAGGCTGACAGGGCCTCCGCCCGGGCCAGGGGCAACTGGACAATCAGATCCGCCTCGTCGACGACCTTGCGGATGCCCCGCCCGCCCCCTCCGGAAGAAGCCTTCAACATGACGGGATAGCCATATTTCTTGGCAAAAGCAAAGGCATCATTGATCCCGGCGCTGCCGCGGACCAGGTCACCTGTGCCTGGAATAAACGGAATACCGGCCTTCCCGACAATCTGTCGCGCCACCACTTTGTTACCCAGGTCCCGGATCACCTGCGGGGGGGGGCCAATGAAAGTGATCCCTGCCTTTTCACAGGCTGCGGAAAAATCGGCATTCTCGGCAAGGAAGCCGTAACCCGGGTGGATCGCATCGGCATTCGTTTTTTTGGCTGCCCAGATGATTTTGTCGATATCCAAGTAATCCCGCCTCGGTCCGTCGCCGATCAGAATCGCATCATTTGCCAGCCGGACGTAGTAGGCCTCCCGGTCCGGTTTTTCATAAATAACAACAGCATCGAGCCCCAGTTCCTGCACAGTGCGCATAATCCGGAGGGCGATTTCACCCCGGTTCGCAATCAGAACCTTTTTGATTTTTCTTTCTTTCACACCCATAATTAACCTTCCTGTATTAATATCCGGCGAATCGGATTAGCTGCTTTCTTGATTTCACAATTGACAACGGCGATTTTAACGGTTGACGATGCTATCCCCGACAATACGGCGCACCTTATACTGATAACGAACGCTTATGTCAACCAGATTGTTTGATTTTGGCTTCCAAAATTGTCTTGACTTTAAAAGAGCTGTTAAGCTAAACAGCACAACCACATGGAAAGCGTGTTCGTTGCATAGAAAGGAGTCTTCATGGCAAAATATGATTCGAAATCTTTAAGGAATGTAACCATCATCGGACATGGCGGCACCGGGAAGACGTCGCTTTGTGAATCGTTTCTTCATATAGCCGGAAAATCGGACCGGCCGGGCCGGGTGGACGACGGAACCTCCAGCATGGATTATGAGCCGGAAGAGCAGAAACGGCACATCTCCATCAGCACCGCAACGAATTTCTTCGACTGGGACAAGCACAAAGTGAACATCATCGACACGCCCGGTGATTCCAACTTCGCTTTTGATACCAAAAGCTGCCTCCGGATCACCGACAGCGCCCTTGTTGTGATTGACGCCGTGGGCGGCGTTGAATTCCAGACCCAGAAGGTCTGGGAGTACGCCGACGAATTCAAACTCCCGCGGGCCATCTACATCAACCGCATGGACCGGGAGCGGGCTGACTTTTTCAAAACGATGGACAGCATCAAGGAAAAGCTGGGGACAAAGGCAACGCCACTGTTCCTCCCCATCGGCAAAGAAGATCATTTTAAGGGCATTGTGGACCTTATGGCCATGAAGGCCTATATCTTCGATGAACCGAAGGGAGGCTACAAAACCACCGACATTCCCGCGGATATGACTGATGAGGCGCAATCCTACCGGGAAACCATGGTGGAGGATATTGCGGAATGCGATGAAGCGCTAATGGACAAGTATCTGGAAAGCGGCGAACTTTCTCTGGAAGAGATCAAGGCCGGCCTCCGCAAAGGCGTGGTTTCCGGCGCCCTGCTGCCGGTCATTTGCGGGTCCGCGACGAAAAATATCGGGTTGGCCCCTTTGATGGATATCATTGTGCAATATATGCCCTCGCCGGTGGACCGCGGTCCCGTTCAGGGCAGGAAACCGGGAACGGACATCGTGGAAGAACGTCTGCCGGAAGAATCGGCCCCTTTCTCCGCCATGGTCTTCAAGACCATTGCTGATCCCTATGCCGGCCGCCTGACCCTCTTCCGGGTCTATTCCGGAACGCTCAGCACCGAAGGCGCCATCTTTAATGCTTCACGAAAAATCAATGAACGGTTCGGCACTACTTTCTTTCTGGAGGGCAAAAACCAGAGACCGGCGGAATCCCTGGTTCCGGGCGATATCGCCGCCATGGCCAAGTTAAAGGAAACAGCGACGGGCGACACCATCTGTAATGAAAAAGCACCTATCGTTTTCGAAAAAATAGAGATTCCCCCGACGATCATGTCTTTCGCCATCGAACCCAAATCCAGGGGCGACGAGGAAAAAATCGTCTCTTCCATTCACAGGCTGACGGAGGAGGACCCCACCCTGACCTTCCATCGGAACGATCAGACCAAAGAAATGATCCTGTCCGGCATGGGACAGATCCATATCGAAGTGGCCATTGAAAAAATGAAACGCAAATTCGGGGTAGAGGTCAATCTGAATATCCCCAAGGTGCCCTATAAAGAGACCATCAAAGCGAAAACCAATGTGCAGGGTCGTTATAAAAAGCAGTCGGGCGGCCGGGGACAGTTCGGCGACTGCTGGCTGGATATTGAGCCCCTGCCCCGCGGCGGCGGCTTTGAATTTGTGGACAAGATTGTCGGCGGCGTCATTCCCGGACAGTACCGTCCCGCCGTGGAAAAGGGAATCATCGAAGCCATGGAAGAAGGCGTCCTGGCGGGTTATCCCACAGTGGACATGAAAGTCTCGCTGGTGGATGGTTCCTATCATACCGTCGATTCATCGGAAATGGCCTTCAAAATCGCCGGTTCCATGGGCTTCAAGAAAGGGGTGCTGGCCTGCCAGCCGACCCTCCTGGAACCCATTGTCACGATTGATATTGAAATTCCTGACGAATATATGGGTGATGTCATGGGTGATCTGAACAGCCGGCGGGGGCGCGTCCTGGGCATGGATACCAAAGGGTCCCATCAGATCGTCAAAGGCCAGGTGCCATTGGCCGAAATCCTGAAATATGCACCGGATCTGCGGTCCATGACGAGCGGCCGGGGAACCTTTACCTATACCCATTCCCATTACGAGGAAGTGCCGCCTTTTATTGCCGAGAAAATTATTGCGGCGTACAAGGCCAAAAAGGAAGAGGATTGACAAAGCCGCCTCAGTTTGAAAGAGGAGGACAGCATGGTCATTCAGGCCGGCGTCATTACCGTCAGCGATAAGGGATCGGCGGGTCAGCGGGAAGACAAAAGCGGTCCGGAGGTTGAAAGGATTCTGAAAACCATCGGGATTGAAGTAACCCGCCGCACCGTCGTCCCCGATGAAGTCGATCAGATCCGGCAGTCCCTCATCGATTTTGCCGATCATCTTAGAATCGACCTGATTGTCACCACCGGAGGGACCGGGGTTTCACCGCGGGATGTGACGCCGGACGCCACTCTGGGCGTTATCGACAAAGAGGTTCCCGGCATGGCGGAGGCCATGCGCTGGGAGAGCTATAAAATCACCCCCCATGCCCTGATCTCCAGGGCCGTTGTCGGTATTCGGGGTCAGACGCTGATCGTGAACCTGCCGGGCAGCCCCAAGGGCGTTCGGGAAAATCTTACCGTGCTTCTCCCGGCCTTGTCCCATGCCATCGAAAAGATCAAGGGAGATGAACGGGAGTGTGCTGCCTGAGAAACTGAAGGGCCTTTCCCCGTAATGAATCTCAAGTCGACCTGTTTTGCTGCGGCGATTCGCCGGTATGGGAATGCACCGGGGAGTGGTCCGGAATGATTTGCCTTGCCGGATGGCTCCGTTCAGGAAGTCGATGCGCCGGTTTCTGTCGGATTTCGATGCAGGGGGTCTTCAATGATGGGCGGTGTTTCATTCGCTCTCAGGTCCCGTCTCTGTTCCCTGATGGTTTTATTCAATTTATTGATCGTCCGTGTCAGCCGGAAACGCTCGACAATCCCCATGAAGCCCGCAAAAACGACGCCTACGAGAAAAGTAACAAACAACAGCATGAATGTTTTTATGGTGATGTGGTAATCCAGGTACTGCAGTGAGACAGGGGCGGTGTTCTCCAAAGAAAAGGTAACGACAAAAAGCATAATCAGAACAACAATAATCGTATAGACGATCTTCATCTCAATCCTCCCGCTGAAATTTCCGGAAACAGGGCAGAAGGTGGTCCCGGGTCGTGCAAAGATCTTCCGGAATCACGCGTATTTTCCCCACCGTACTCATAAAGTTGGTATCGCCACCCCACCTGGG
>JAPLJM010000292.1 GCA_026388595.1 Deltaproteobacteria bacterium | reverse complement strand
TACCCCCCTAAAAGGATTGCGGTATCTTCTGGAGGCGGTGGCGTCCATCCGGAAGCAGCGGGATATCCGGTTGACGGTCATCGGCGCCCCCAAGAAAGATGGCGTGATCGAGCGTCTTGCCCGGGATCTGAACCTGAACGGTGCTTTGCGCTTTACCGGGCGGATCGAATACGAGGACTTTGCGCGCTATTACGCGGATGCCACGATCGCTGTGATTCCATCCCTCTACGAAGGATTCGGCATGCCGGCCGGTGAAGCCATGGCCTGCGGGACGCCGGTGATCAGCACCTCCGGCGGCGCTCTTCCGGAAGTGGTCGGCGACGCCGGGATCATTGTTCCGCCCGGCGACAAGGAAGCCCTGGAAAGGGCGATCCTTGATCTCCTGGACCATCCGGAAAAGCGGCGCGAGCTTGGGCAAGCCGGCTTGAACCGGGTGGGAAGCGCTTTTACCTGGCGCCATGCCGCCCAGAAAACGGTGGACGTCTACCGGGAAGCCATCGATGCTCACCGTTGATTTTCGGAAACTCAGGCTTAAACCGGGGGATCGTGTGCTCGATGCCGGCTGCGGCATGGGCCGTCATGTCTGTGAGGCCTTCAGGACGGAGGGTGTGGATGTCGTCGGCGTCGACCTGAACTGGGAGGACCTGTGCAAGACGGCGACGACTCTTTACCTGATGCATGCCCAGGATGGCGGCGATCTGCGGCGGTGCCTGATTTCCCGGGCCGATGTGACGGATCTGCCTTTCCGGGACGGAGCATTCAACGTGGTGATCTGTTCGGAGGTGCTGGAGCATATCCCCGATAACCATAAAGCGGTCCGGGAGTTGATCAGAGTCCTTAAACCGGGTGGCGATCTGGTGGTCAGCGTTCCGAGGTTTCTGCCGGAGCGGATCTGCTGGGCGCTTTCGGAGGCCTATCATCATGAACCGGGTGGTCATATCCGGATCTACAGGCGAAGGGAGCTGCGGGCGCTGCTGGAAGGGGCCGGCGCAACCTGCCGGGAAGTCGGCTATAAACACGGACTCCACGCACCTTACTGGTGGCTCAAGTGCCTCGTCGGTCATAAGAACGAGCAGTCGCGGCCGGTGAGGCTTTATAAGAGATTTCTGGAGTGGGACATTATCAAGCGTCCGCAATTGACCCGCACGTTGGACCGGATACTGAACCCCTTCATTGCAAAAAGCATTGTATTCTATCTCAAGAAGGATATCATTCGACATGAAGCTGGATATACGGACAGCGGACGCTGAGCCTCGTATGGATGTGGAGCAAATGGCGGATTTTATTGTATCCGTCCAGAAGGCGAACGGTGAAATCCCCTGGTCCATCGGTGGAAAAACCGATCCTTGGGATCATGTGGAATCCGCCATGGGGCTGTCTGTGGCGGGTTATTTAAAAGAGGCGGAACGGGCGTACGAATGGATGCGGGAAACACAGCGCGACAACGGCAGCTGGTACGCCGCATATCGCAACGGCCTTCCGGAAGACACCACGATGGATACCAATATGTCTTCCTATATCGCCGTGGGCGTTTTCCATCATTACCTGATCAGCGATAATCTCGCATTTCTGAAGCACATGTGGCCTACCGTCCGGAATGGTCTGGACTATGCGGTCTGCATGCAGGCAACCACGGGAGAAATTCACTGGGCCAGAAACGGCGAGGGCGTTATCGATCCCATGGCCCTTTTGACCGGCTCCAGTTCCATCTACATGAGCATCAAATGCGGTCTGGCGATTGCTTCGCGGATCGGACGCA
>JAPLJM010000232.1 GCA_026388595.1 Deltaproteobacteria bacterium | reverse complement strand
CGTGGTGATTCTCGACGATGTCATCACCACCGGCGGCTCCACGATCACGGCCATCGAGCGGGCGCGGGAGGCGGGGCTGATCGTTGACCGGGTCATCGCCCTCATCGACCGGGAAGAGGGCGGCCGGGAAAATATTGCCGCACTGGTTGCACGGGTGGACGCCGTGCTCACACGGACGGAGATCATGGCCCGCTATAAAAAGTGAGACCGGCGAATAACATTTGATTCGCCGCTTGCGAGCCATTTTTCACCGGTCTCAGTACGATTGGCATCATGACGAAGAAGAAAAAGATCATCATCTTTGCGGCCATCCTGATTTTGCTGATGGGATTGGCGGCCTTAAGCGTGTTCGTTGCAACCCGTATGCTCGATCTGGAGACCCATCGGGCCGAGCTGATTCAGGCGGTTAAAACTGCATTGAACCGTGATGTCCACTATGTCAAAGGTGATTTTTCCCTCTGGTTCCGCCCGGGCTTCACCTTCACGGGGGTGGTGATCAAAGAAAAAGACGCCCAGGCAACGTTCATCACGGCGGACCGGCTCAGCTTTAAGCTCGCCATTCTGCCCCTCCTGAAGAAAAAGGTCGTCCTGCATGAAATGGCCCTGGAGAATCCGCGCATTGCCATTGTCCGGGAAGCTTCCGGCGCCTTCAATGTGAGCGATCTTCTGGAGGACAAAAAGCAGGACCTGTCCTTCAAGATCAACCGGCTCCGCATTCGCAACGGCAACCTCCGGTTCACCGATCGCTGGATCGCTCCGGAAGGGCTGACGACATCGCTGGAACAACTCAACCTTCACCTGGATCACTTTGAAAGGGGGAAAAACGCCGATTTCGCCCTGAGCGCCATCGTTGTCGATACGGGAAAAAGCGGGAACCTGTCCCTTGAGGGTTTCCTTGAAATCTCCAAAGATTCGGAATCACTACTGAAAAGCCGGATTGATACGGCCGTCAAGGCCGGAGGGCTGAACGCGGGCTGGTACTGGCCCTACTACAGCCGCTATGTGCCTTTCAAGAAAATCTTCGGCCGATTGGACATCGACACCCGTTACCGGGGCAATTTTACGGATTTCACCTCCAAGGGGTCCATGACCATCCATGACCTGCATTTCGATTACCCCCCGATCTTCCATGCCCCGTTGAAGCCGAAAACGGTTCATGCCGTCTATGACATGAAGCTGGACCCGCACGATATCGCCGTGAGTCATCTGGATGTCACCGTGGACGGCGTCAACGTCAAAGGAAGTTGCCTGCTCAAGGACATCCATACCGATGACCTGCTCATCGACGCGAAGGCGGTTACCACCGAGATTCGCTGGGAATCCTTCAGCCATTTCGTCCCCTACGGCGTCATCCCCAAAGACGTGGCCGATTTCATCGAACAGAAAATCAAAGGCGGGATTTTTCGTCTCGATGAGGGCCGTCTCTACGGGCGGGTCAGCCAGATCGCCCACATGGAGAAGGGGGACAATTACAACGTCCTGTACATCCGGGGCCGAGCGGAACAGGCCGTCTTGAAATATGCGCCCGGGGTTCCCGATTTTAACAGCATTGCAGGACTCCTGGAGCTGAAGGGCAAAGATTTTATTCTGCATAACATGAGCGGAAAATTCGGCGACGCCCCCTTCAGTGCGGAAGGCAAGCTGGCCGATTACTGTGTGGAGACACCGACGATCTACCCCTTCACCATGAACATGACCCCCACGGCAAAGGAAGTGGCCTGGCTGTTCAGCGACGAGCCGGTGAAGAAACTGCGCTATACCGGAAAATCCACGCTCCATCTTTCCGGAAACGGCACTACCACCAATTACAATCTGAACGGCGTCTGGGATCTGTCAGCAACCCATTATCAATATCCGGAATGGCTGGACAAACCGGCGGGGAAAGCCAATCACCTGAGTTTCAAAATCACAATGAACAAGGAGGAGGCCCTTTTCTCCGCCATCCAGTACAATCTATCGCCCCTGTCGCTGTCCGCCTCGGCAAAATACCGCCATGCCGGAAAACGCGGGCTGTCTCTGGCCATTAACACGAATTCCTTTCAAATGCAGGAGATCGTCCCCATGCTGCCGACACTGGGAAAGTTCAAGCCACAGGGAACGATTCAGGCGTCGCTAAGGGCGGAGAGCGCGCCCAAGGACTTGGCCGATTTGCGCTGGGGGGGTGAGATTGCGCTCACCGGCGCCTCGTTCAAGCCTGCAGCTCAGGTCCAACCCCTGGGCAATGTGACCGGGAAATTGCGCTTGCAGGACGACACCCTGGAGACCCCACAAATGGACGTGCAACTCGGCAGCTCCATGATTTCAGTACAGGGGACGGTCGCCAACCTCAAAAAACCTTCGTTGTCGCTGACTTTTTCATCCCCCGGGATGGATATGGCCGATCTGGGCCTGCATCACCCGAAACAACCGGTGCAGTTAAAAAACGTCAGCGGATCCGTCGTCTTCAAAGACCGGGACCTGCAAATCAACGCCCTCACCTTTCATATTAATGATTCCATCCTGAATATCAAGGGCGCCGTACAAAATGTGCAGGATCAGCCAAGAACTGACATCAACGTGGCATCGCCTTATCTGGACTGGCAGGACATCATGACCCTCGGCAAGCTGAAACCTACTGAAAATATTGGACAACATCCAGCAAAGACAACTCTGAAGGCCGCCATCTACGTTGATGTTGGTCGGATGGACAAGTTCAACGTCAGAAAGCTAAAGACGAACCTGAGCCTGGATGAAAATGTCCTATACCTGGAAGCGCTGGAATTCAACGCCTTGGGGGGAACGGTTGCCGGCAGCAGCCGCATCGATCTGGCCGACATTAAGGCGCCCCGCTATCAGTTCACATTCAAGCTGGACAAATTATCCGCGGAACAGTGCTTACAATTATTTGATATAAAAGGGAAATTGATAACAGGAACGTTATCGGCGCAGGGGGATCTGACGGCAAAGGGGGGAAGCAGCACCGATTTGAAAAAAACAACCCTGGGTCATATCCGAGTCCAGGTGGAAGAAGGCAAACTTGCGGGACTATCGACCCTGTCGAAGATTTTCTCTATTCTCAATGTATCGCAATTGTTTAAACTTCAATTGCCGGATATGGTCCGCGGCGGTATGCCCTATGATAAAATCATCGCAACGCTGTCCTTCAAGGATGGCATCATATCCACAAAAGACCTGTTTATCCGCAGCGACGCCATGAATATTTCCGCCGTTGCCTCCGTCAACATGCTCAAAAAAGAATTTTTCCAGACGGTGGTGGGCGTGCAGCCCCTCCAGACACTGGATAAAACAGTCGGCAGAATTCCGGTGGTCGGCTGGATTCTGACCGATAAGAACAAGGGTATCATAACGGTTTATTTCGAGGTGAAGGGGAATATAGATGAGCCCCTCGTCACGGCCATCCCCGCAGAAGCGATGGCCAGAGGGGTCTTCGATATCTTCAAAAATATTTTTCTGTTGCCCGTAAAACTTTTCACAGACACAGGCGAGGTGCTCTTCGGGCGCTGAGACGCATCCGATTTACGGCAAGATGGGCCTGCCGGATCGGTTCCGGCAGGCGATAGCCCCGGCAGCAGGCCAGAACAACCGCCACAGCCCTTTCCAGTCCGATGTTATGTCCCTGGGAAACAAAGAGGGGCTTTACGCGGTTTTTGGAACGGAGGACCATGCCGACAGTCTGGTTCTCAAAAACCAGCGGCGCACGGTCACACCTTGCTTCTCCGACTGCATCATGCCCTCCCACCAACCTTTTCTTGGCACAACCGATGGTGGGCAGATCGAGGAACAGCCCCATGTGCGAGGCCAGACCGACCCCTCGGGGATGGGCGATCCCCTGGCCATCAAAGAGCGCCACATCCGGTGGATTCTCGAGGAGGGCAAAGGCCTGCAACAAGACCGGCGCCTCCCGGAAAGAAAGAAGCCCGGGGATATAGGGAAAAGGGGCGCGTGCGACGGCCTGCTTTTCTTCAATGATGCTCAGTTCCGGATAAGACAGGATGATCACGGCGGCAAAAAACAGATCACCCTTCCGGTCATAGGAAATATCCGCCCCGGCAACAGTGCGGATGGTCCCTCGAAAACTCGTTTCGTGAAGAATCAGTTTTTCCTTCAGGGACTGCTGGATGGCAACGGCTTCCCGATAGGTGACCGCCCAGTTGTGCAGGGAATGGATTTTCATGATGGTTCAGGACTGTCGGCCAAGAATTGCTCTGGCCCTCTCCACGTCCCGCCGGATCTGATCAACCAGTCGGGCCGGGCCGTCAAATTTTATTTCGTCCCGAATCCGGTCGATGAACAGAATTTCCAGCCTTTTCCCATAGATATCCTCATCAAAATCAAAAATATAGACCTCGACGGACAGGGCATTGTCGGAAAAGGTGGGATTAAACCCGATATTCAAAACACCCTGACAGGTTTTACCTTCCAGAAGCAGCCGGACGGCGTAAATTCCGGGTCTGGGAATCAGGACCTTGTCGGGTCTGAGATTGGCGGTGGGGAATCCAAGATTCCGCCCGCGCTGATGACCGCCGACGACAATGCCGCTCAGATTATAAGGCCTGCCGAGGAAAAGGGCGGCCTCTTTCACCCTGCCCTCCAAAATCACATTCCGGGTAAGCGTGCTGCTGATCACGGCATCACCGATCTTGAAGGCGCTGATCACCTCCACGGCAAAACCCAATTTTTCTCCGAATGATGCCAGATAGGCTTCATTGCCTTCCTTGCCCCGGCCGAAG
>JAPLJM010000075.1 GCA_026388595.1 Deltaproteobacteria bacterium | reverse complement strand
GCCGACTTGATCATATGACAGGCGACTTGCCGGTTCTGATCCTGATTTTCAAGGCATGGCTCAATCTTGTCACAGGGATCGAACCGGTAAGGACATCTGGGATGAAAGGCACATCCCAAAGGGGGATCGAGCGGGCTGGGGATGTCCCCGGTCAGGATGATTCGGTCCCTGAACCTCTGCGGTCCGGTTACAGGCACCGCCGACAGGAGCGCCTGCGTATAGGGGTGAAGGGGATTCTCAAACAGATCGTCATTTCCGGCCAGCTCAACAATTTTACCAAGGTACATCACTGCCACCCGGTCGCTCAAATAATGAACCACACTAAGGTCATGGGTAATGAAAAGATAGGTCAAGCCAAACTGCACCTGAAGATCCTTGAGCAGGTTTAATATCTGGGCCTGGATGGAGACATCGAGGGCCGATACCGGCTCATCCGCCACAATGAGCTTCGGCTTCAGGGCAATGGCACGGGCAATGCCAATTCGCTGGCGCTGCCCACCACTGAACTCATGGGGATAGCGACGCATCTGTTCCTCACTAAGCCCAACAGTCTTCATCAATTCGGCAACGCTTAGCCTTCGCTCCCTTGCCGAAGTTGATTCATGAATGATCAATGGCTCCTCGATAATATAACCTGCAGACCGGCGGGGATTGAGTGAAGCATAGGGATCCTGAAAGATGAGTTGAACCTGCTTGCGATAATTTTTTAAGGACTTCCCTGCATAAGTCTGGACATTTTCCCCGGCAAACAGGACTGTCCCCGCGGTGGGCGTATCCAATCTGACCATCAGTCGCCCGAGGGTGGATTTGCCGCAACCGCTTTCTCCAACCAAGGCAAGGGTTTCACCCTCATGGATGGACAGGGAAACGCCATCCACAGCCTTAACCACGCTGTTTTGACGCAGCAAGATCCCGCCTCGAACGGGAAAATACCTTTTGACACTAACAATTTCCATTAAAACCGGAGAGATCATGTTATCCATATTTCCAGCAACGAACCTGGCGATTAAGAACCGGCGCCGTCAATTCCGGATGACGTTGCCGGCAAATGGTCATCACATCTCGACAGCGATCCTGAAAACTACACCCAACGGGAAGATTATAAAGCGGCGGGATGGACCCGGGAATAACCGCTAATCGATTCTGTTCCCCTTTTTTCCTATCCATTCTCGGAATGGATAACATCAGGCCGATTGTATAAGGATGTAGCGGCTGATCAAAAAGCGCTGAAACGGCGCAATGTTCCACGATCTGACCGGCGTACATCACCGCTACCCATTGGGCGGCCTCTGCAATCACCCCCAGGTCGTGCGTCACCAGGATCACCGAGGTTCCCTTCTCGGATTTGAGATGAGTGATGAGATCGATGATCTGCGCCTGAATCGTCACGTCAAGCGCCGTTGTCGGTTCGTCGGCCAGCATCAGACGCGGGTTGCAGGCCATGGCCATGGCGATCATCACACGCTGGCGCATACCACCGCTCATCTGGTGAGGATAATCACGTGCGCGGACTTCGGGAGCGGGGATCCCGACAAGACGGAGCATGTCAATGGCGAGTTGCCAAGCCTCCCGGCGGTCCAGGTGCTGATGCAACCGGATCCCCTCACCAATCTGTTCTCCGATCTTGAAGACAGGATTAAGCGAGGTCATGGGTTCCTGGAAAACCATGGAGATATCACGCCCCCGGACCTGCCGCATTTCGTCCGGCCTGAGCTGCAGCAGGTCGCGGCCCTCAAAAAGGACCTGTCCGGATACGATCCGACCGGGCGGGATGGGAATCAGCCTCAGGATACTCAGCGCCAGGACCGTTTTACCGCAACCGGACTCCCCGACGATCCCTAAGGTATCGCCTGCATTGAGTGCGATATCGACACCGTCCACCGCTCTGACGGTTCCCTTCGCCGTTGAAAAATGCGTCTTGAGATTTTTAATTTCAAGGATGGGAGGCATCTCTTTTCCAGTTTCTGAGGAACTGAACCATCAATCGGACACCGGTACCGGAAGCCCCCTTCGGCACGTAAGGTTTATCTTTTGTCAGCCACGCAGGACCGGCGATATCAAGGTGAACCCAGGGATAGGCGCCTACAAAATGACTGAGGAAAGCGGCTGCCGTGATCGCACCCCCTACCCTGCTGCCGGCATTCTTAAAATCAGCAACGTCGCTTTTGATCAGATCGTGATAGTCCTCCCAAAGCGGAAGTTCCCAAACCCGTTCCCCTGTCTGATCCCCTGCCATCCTGATTTCTTCCTTCAGGGGTGCATTATTGCCCAGCATGCCGATCACATGATCGCCCAGGGCGATCTTACAGGCGCCGGTCAGGGTGGCCAGATCAATGACGACGACCGGCCTGAAACGCTGGGCGTAGGTCAGGGCGTCCGCCAGAATCAAACGCCCTTCAGCATCCGTATTAACAACCTCAATCGTCTGTCCCGAGAGCGACGTGAGGATGTCTCCGGGTTTATAGGCACTGCCGCCGGGAAGATTCTCCGTGGCCGGAACCAGTCCCACAACATTCAGCGGGATCTGCAGATCAGCAGCAGCCATGATCGCTCCCATCACGGCCGCCCCGCCGGCCATGTCAGATTTCATTTCTCCCATATTTTCAGAAGGTTTTATGGAGATGCCGCCACTGTCGAAGGTGAGTCCCTTACCTACGAGAACAATGGGAGGCTCGTTCCGTTTTGCCCCCCGATATTCCAGAATAATGAATTTTGCCGGTTCGTCACTGCCTCTGGCCACCCCCAGGAGGGCATGCATCCCTAACGTCTTCATTTGCGCCACATCAAGAACTTTCAGTCTCACCCGCTTCTTTTTTGCGATCCTGCGTGCTGCCTGCACCATGTCAGAGGGTGTCATTGCATTACCCGGCGTCGAAACAAGATCACGGGCAAAATGTACTGCACGCGCAATGATTTCAGCCGCTGCGGCCGCTGCATGGATGTCCTCCAATGCGTCGTCCCTGTCAGCCAGAACCGTTATCCGTTCTATGGTTTTTATCTTATCGCACTCCAGGGTTTTATAGGATGTAAACTGATAAAGTCCCAGGATGGCCCCTTCCAGTGCTGCCTCAGTCGTCTCTTTGGTTGTTTGCCGGTTGTCATCCCCGTCCATAAAAAAAGTAAATTCTTTCAGGCCAAGTGCACGAACTTGTTGGGCTGCCTTTGCATAGACGCCCCGCAGCTTTTCAAGATCAAATTTCTTCTTCTCGCCGAGCCCCGCCAGGATGATCCGCTTTGCCGGAACCAAGCCCTTTGTATAGAGCACGGCAAGCTGATAGAGCTTTCCCTGAAAGTCGCCGCTTTCGATAATATCCGTCATGAGCCCCCCGACAGCCTTATCTAAAAGCCGGGCGGCGCCTTCCGGAGAGGCGCTGTCTTCAAAATGCGTCACCACCATGGCTTCCGCAGGATATTCTGTCAGTTTCGCCTTTTTAAAATCGATTTTCATGTGTTACACCTCAAAGAAGGGGCTATTGTATCCGGGAAAAAACAATACTTGCGCTGGCGTTAATCAAAGAAACCATATCGCAAAATGGTATAAATTGCGGCAACGCCATCTTTCCAGTTTATTTTTTTTCCCTCATGATAGGTACGTCCACTGTAACTGATCGGAACCTCATAGATGCGAAATTTTCTCTTGGCGATCTTCATCGTGAATTCCGGTTCAAAGCCAAAGCGGTTCGATTTTAATGAGAGATCATTCAAAACCTCCGTCCGAAAGGCCTTATAGCACGTTTCCATATCCGTCAGGTTCAGATTAGTCACGGTGTTTGATAGCAATGTTAAAAACTTGTTTCCCACAGAATGCCAGAAAGACAGTACGCGATGCGGTCCACCGAGAAACCGTGATCCGTAGACGACATCAGCCCGGCCATCCAGGATAGGTTCCAGCAGCTTAGGGTATTCCCGCGGATCGTATTCCAGATCGGCATCCTGGATAATGACGACGTCGCCCTGCACAACGGCAAAACCCGTTCGCAACGCCGCTCCCTTACCCTGGTTCCGATCATGATAATATACTTTAACATTCTCTTGGATAGCATCGATTTTTCTTAATAAATGAACGGTACCATCCGTAGAAAAATCATCTACGACGATGATTTCTTTTTCAAAGGGAACAGACTGAACGCGCAGGATGATTTCCTCAATGGTGCCGACCTCATTGAACACGGGGATAACAATGGATAGTTTCATCAATCATTCACCTTTCTCATGCAAACATCCGAGATCACATTCACAAAAAGGCCAGGGGATACGGGAACACAACCGGAAAAGAAAAAGGACTTTGCAGCGCACCGCCAAGTCCTTGATGTTATTTGGAGGCGGCAACCGGATTCGAACCGGTGAATAACGGTTTTGCAGACCGCTGCCTTAGCCACTTGGCTATGCCGCCATCAATTTCTGGAGCGGGCGAACGGATTTGAACCGTCGACGTCCACCTTGGCAAGGTGGCACTCTACCACTGAGTTACGCCCGCGCTCATTTTTAACGAGCGGTATCTATAACAAATAGAAATGTTTTGTCAACAAGAAAAAAGGAATCTGAATATCCTCCTCTGCAATTTTTTATTCACACTGGGTGGGGGTCTTTTTCTGCGTTGATCTTGTCGGTCAATTCCCGGACAGCCTGGAGGTAAGCGCTCATCCCCTGGAAGAAGATGTCATTGTGGGTTGCATTAGGAATTTTGAGCATTTTTTTGTCCTTTGCCGGTGATGCCTCAAAGAGCGCCTCGCCTTCCCCAAAGGAGATAATCTGGTCATATTCCGCATGTATGATGAGCAGTGGCCTCTCCCAATGATGGATCTTGTCCAGATTTTGCGGCCCTTGTTCTTCCGACAAGCCATACAGCGACATATCCATCCCCATAAGTCGAAGTAAGGGACCGACGTGGGCAAAACCACTTTCGATGATCAGGGCATCGATAAAATGCGGATAATGATAGGCCAGGTCAATCGCCGGGGCGCTTCCCAGGGACCGGCCCATGACAACCATCGGTCCCGCGAATCCTTGATTCTTAAACCAATCCCGAACATAATCAAAGATGACATGGGCGTCCTGCATCATGGCGCTTACCGTCGGCTGGCCTGTTGATCGGCCATATCCACGATAATCAACAGGCAGAAAATTAATCCCCATTTGACCAAAGAGTAAGCCCACCTCTTCATAATCAGAGACAATTTCACCATTTCCATGAAAGAAGAGGATATTGGGGCAGCTCTTTCCAGCGAGGTAAAATCGGGCGCCGATTGTAACATCCCGCGCCACCGGGATCAGATGAGATTCCGTCCCCTGCCCCATGACCGGCATGCGCCACTCCGGGCGGGGATGAAACAAGCACATTGTAATTTCAGAAATATCAAATGCGGAATAATCGCTTTGGGAAAGATCCATTATAAATTCAAGCCTTTCAATTTTTCTTGTTTAAGATTTCTTTAAAAAACTTCATCAGGTAATCCAGGCCGGAATATAGGGTCAAAAGGAGAGCGACATACAGGATGGCCATCCCGATCAAATGGGCGTCGACGCCCAGAAGGGGGTAATGGATCATGAGGGCGGTGACGGCAAAGACCTGACAGAGCGTTTTTTGTTTCCCCAGCCGGCTGGACTGAATGATGAGGCCTTCCGATGAGGCAATGCTCCGAATGCCATCCACCGTAAAATCCCGGATAATGATGATGGCCACAATCCAGGCAGGAATCCGGCCGAGAGGGATCATCAGAATCATCGCTGTATTGACGACAAGCTTATCGGCAATGGGATCCAGAAATTTTCCCATGGTCGTGACGATCTGGTACCTCCTCGCAATATAGCCATCCAGGAGATCCGTGAGGGAGGCGAGGACAAAGATAAAGGCAATGAAGATGCTTCCCGTTGGCCCGGGCGATTCAAGTAGAAAAAAGAGAAACGGGATAATGCCGATCCTGAGCACTGTGATTGTATTGGGCAGGTTCAATACTTTTTTTCTTTCCTGCGCAATCGGCAACCTGTCAAAGGATCTTTTCAGATAATCGATCATAGGGCCTTGGGACGATCCATCATTTTTTCGGCACTTTCTTCCAGTCTGCCAGAAAAGCTTCAATTCCTTTATCCGTCAGGGGGTGATTCGCCAACTGGACGATCACTTTGAAGGGAATGGTGGCAATATCCGCGCCCATCAGGGCCGCTTCCAAAACATGCCGCGGATGCCTCACACTGGCAACAATGACTTCCGTGTCAAAGCCATAATTATGATAAATCGTCATAATCTGATCGACAATTTCCATGCCGTCATGCGAGACATCATCAAGCCTGCCGACAAAGGGGCTGACGTAGGCCGCACCCGCCTTGGCCGCCATCAGGGCTTGCAGCGGCGAAAAAATCAGGGTCTGGTTGACGCGAATGCCCTCACTTGCAAAAATCCGGGTTGCCTTAAGTCCTTCTATGGTCATGGGAACTTTGACGACCACCTGCGTTCCCAGTTTCGCCAGTTTTTTGCCTTCCTTCAGCATCCCCTTCGCATCCAGACTGACGACCTCCAGACTCACAGGACCATCGACAACGCCCAAAATTTCCTTGATGACCTGATCAAAACCTTTTTTTTCCCTGGCTACCAGCGACGGATTTGTGGTCACACCGTCGACCATGCCCAGGGCAAGGCCGTCTTTGATCTCCTGAATATTTGCAGTATCAATGAAAAACTTCATAGGACCTCCTGTTTTAAAATCATCCTGATCCATACGAATGAAGACATTCTATGGCGACTTTTCCTTCTGAAGAAAACGATTGCAGCATTTTTCACTGCAAAAATACTCGGTTTTACCATCAATCAATGTCTGATAGGCTTGGCTTACCGGCAAATAAGTATGGCAGCAGGGATCCTCCACCAGATCCTCCATTTTTAACGGCGCCTGCCGATTCGGTAAAGGTTCAGATGCTTTCCCGGAGGATAAAAAAAGCCATTTGGCGACCCTGAAGAGAAAATAAAAAATGATGATGGCTGCAAACAGCCTTACAATAATCATATCGGTCGCTTTATTAATTCAACCTGAAGTTCATCCGAAAGACGCTCCAAGAGTCCATGGATGGACACACCAAAAGCCGGATGCATCACGTAAGGAGCAATTTCGTGAAACGGCATCAACACAAACCGCCGTTTATGAAACTCCGGGTGGGGAATGTTCATGTCCGGCGCCTGAATGACCTGCTGCCCGTACAGCAAAATATCCAGGTCAATGACCCGTGGCCCCCACCGCACGTCCCTCTCTCTTCCCATCATGCGTTCTATCGCCTGCAAGACCTGCATAAGCTCGCCTGCCTGTAGCACGGTCCTGATTTCGACCACTGCATTCACGAACCAATCCTGCTCCCGGAGCCCCACCGGTTCCGACCGGTAAAGCGAAGACCGCCGCAGGACACGGACACCGGGAGCGGCATGCATACGCTCGATCGCCTCAAGGCACTGCGCCACAGGCTGCCCCTCGTTGGCCCCGATACCGATAAAACTGATGATGCCGCTGGTCCCTTCGATCAATCCCTAATTCGCCTTATGCTTTTAGTCCTAAGACGTCCTGCATGTCATAAAGGCCATCCCGTTGCAGGATAATCCATTTCGCAGCCCGGATGGCCCCCTTGGCAAAATTATCCCGGCTATGGGCTCGGTGAATGAATTCCAGTCGTTCACCGACTGCACCGAACATGACATTGTGCTCGCCCACGATGTCCCCGGCCCGCAGCGTCTGGATTCCGATCTCGGCTTTGGTTCGCTCGCCGATCATGCCTTTTCTTGTGTATACCGCCGTTTGATCCAGGTCACGGCCAAGGGCCTTGGCAATAATCTGCGCCATTTTCATGGCCGTGCCGCTGGGCGCATCTTTCTTGAGATGATGATGCGCTTCCACAATCTCCACGTCATAATCGTCACCCAGAATCTTGGCCACATCCGCAAGCACTTTAAACATGACATTGACGCCCACGCTCATGTTTGGCGCCAGAACGCATCGCGTTTTCTTGGATAATCTGGCAGCTTTTTTCATTTCATCGGCAGTAAATCCCGTACTGCCGATCACCATGGCCCGCTTCTTTTTGACGGCCAGTTCAAGATTTTTGAGTGAAGCCGCGTGATTTGTAAAGTCAATCACGACGTCTCCTTTATCGATACAGGCGCTCAGGTCATCGCTGACCGTGACGCCCAGCTTTCCCAGCCCCAAGGCTTCTCCCACATCTTTTCCCACCAGGGCATGTCCTTTTTGCTCGACGGCGCCGACCAGTTTAATCCCTTCTGCCGTGTTGATCAGCGTGATGATTCGGCCTCCCATTCTACCGCCGGCGCCTGTGACAACAGCCTTTACCATAGCGTTCTCTCCTTACCCTTGATGCTCTCGCAAAAAGTCAAAATTTAGGACGACAAAGTAAAAAGCGCCAGAGGCGAGGCGCGCGAATCCTGAGGAGTGAAGCGTACTGTGTCGTACGCCGCAACGAGTTCGGATGAAGCGCAGCAGAGCATATGGACTTTTTACAATGTCGTCAACCTTTGATCAGCCCGTAACCAACCATCACCTTCTTTAACTTTTCATAATTTGCGTCGGACATCTTGTAAAGCGGCAATCTGACCTCATAGGAAATCTTTTTCATGAGAGATAAACCGGCCTTTACCGGTGTGGGATTGGTTTCGATAAACAGCGCGTCGATCAGACCGGCCATCTTGAAATGTAATGCCCTTGCTTTCTTTAGATCTCCCGCCTCAAAAGAATCCACCAGGGCTGCCATATCCGCCGGCGCCACATTGGAAACCACAGAGATCACACCACGACCCCCCATCGCCAACAACGGCAGCGTAAAGAGATCATCTCCGGAGAGCACGTCAAAATTAGGTCCGCAGAGGCTGATAACGTCGCTCATCTGCTTGATCGATCCCGATGCTTCCTTGACGCCGACGATATTCTTTATCTTGGCGAGCCGGGCCAGCGTATCCGGATTAATATTGACACCCGTCCTCCCGGGAATATTGTAAATGATAATGGGGATGGGAATTGCTTCCGCCACAGCCTTGTAATGCTGATAAAGCCCTTCCTGGGTGGGCCGGTTGTAATAGGGGGCAACCATCAATGCCCCGTCGGCGCCGGCCTTATGGGCATGCCTGGTCAGCCGGATAGCCTCGGCAGTGCTGTTGGATCCGGTTCCGGCAATCACCGGCACACGCTTTTTGACGGCATCAATAGTAATTTCAACCACCTTGTCATGCTCCTCATGAGACAGGGTGCTGGATTCTCCCGTCGTTCCGCAGGGGACAATCCCGTCGGTTCCATTTTTAATCTGAAACTCGATCAGCTTTCTTAATGACGCCTCATCCACTTTCCCTTTCTTGAACGGTGTTACAATCGCGACAATGGCTCCCTTAAACATAACTCCTCCTGTGATCAATTTTTAAACCTTCAAAAATATTGGAATTTTTTCTCCCTTGACGATATCCGAATACATTTCCCGCCGCCGGATCACGTACGACCGGTCTCCCTTGACCAGTACCTCGGCCACGCGTGGCCGTGAATTGTAATTTGAGGACATGGTAAACCCGTAGGCGCCGGCGCTCATCACAGCCATCAGCTCCCCCCTTTCAAATTCGGGGATGTTTCTGTCCTTTGCCAGATAATCGCCGGATTCACAAATCGGTCCGACAATATCGGCCAGCACGGTCTTCCTTTTCTTGATGACCACAGGCTGAATCTGATGATAGGAATTGTAGAGGCTGGGACGGATGAGGTCATTCATGCCGGCATCAACAATCACAAAATTCTTTTCTTCGTTGGTTTTGGTATAAAGGACTTTTGTCACCAGGATACCCGCATTGCCCACAATAACCCGCCCCGGCTCAAGGATAAAGGTACAGTTCATGTCCTTTGACGCATCGATAATGGCTTTTGCATATTCCGTCGGATGAGGGGGCTGTTCTTCTTTATAGGTAATCCCCAGGCCGCCGCCCAGGTCAAGATAACGGATGTTCGTCCCCTCTTCCCGGAGCAGATAGACCAACTTCTTTAAACGGTTCAGGGCATCCACAAAGGGGGATATTTTTGTGACCTGCGACCCGATGTGGCAGCTTACCCCCTTGATGTCGAGATAGGGCATTTTCCTGGCCTCACGGTATGCCTCGATGGCCTTTTCTATATTGACACCGAATTTATTCTCCTTTAGCCCCGTAGAAATGTAGGGATGGGTTTGCGGGTCCACATCAGGATTGACCCGAAGTGCAATCCCCGCCTTCTTCCCCAATCTTTGAGCACAGGCATTGATTTCCGTGAGCTCCTGGAAAGATTCCACATTAAACATCAGAATATTGGCCTTCAGGGCATATTCGATTTCATCCAGCCGTTTTCCCACGCCGGAATAGACGACCTTCCGGGGATCGACACCAGCCTGCATGGCCCGGTAAAGCTCACCACCCGAGACAATATCCACACCGCCGCCTTCGGCAACGAAGATTCGGAGAATCCCAATGTTGGAGCTGGACTTCACCGCAAAACAGATAATATGAGGAATCTCGGCAAAGGCCTGATCAAACACATGGAAATGATTTTTCAGCGTCCTGTAGCTGTAAAGATAAAAAGGCGTCCCGACTTTTTCCGCGATCGCACGGACGGATGCCTGTTCACACCAGAGTTCCTGCTCCTTGTATTGAAAATCATTCATCGTTTGATCCCCTGAAATTTGTTTTCCTGAGGGTCCTTCCGTTTCGGTTCACTATCCGCTGCCTTACGGTCAACCGCATCGGCCGGCATCTTCAATTCCACCGGCACCGAGGCCTCACCGCAAGATCCGTTACGGTCGCAACCAATCACATGATAGCGGTAAAGACGGCCCGACTGCAACTCTGTATCCTGATAGCCAAAGACATTGCCGCCGATGCCCACAAGTTTTGCTTCCCCGACCATCAAATCGGCAATCCGCTTCTCGTCCGGCGGACAGCCTGGGCAACCCTGGCCTTCCGTCCCGAATTCACTCCTCATGATCCTGAATCGCGTTACCGGGATGGGCTGTTCCTGGACCCGCCATTGGACGAAAATCCCCCCGGACTTCTCCTGCAATTTAAGATCTGCCACAAGCTTCAGGGGCTTGATCTGGCTTGGCGCCGGATCTGCCTTCAATCCACAGCCCTGAACCAGCATCACCGCCATCAGGATCATAATAGCACCCATTGTAGACAGCCCCAGTCGTCTATGCATCGGACCGGCCTTCAATGTCCGCAAGGCGTTTTAATACCATTTTTTCAGCGGTTCCGCCATGACTGGATTTTGCATTAACTGAATTTTCAATGGTTAGGCAGTTAAATACAGATTCATCAAATACCGGTGAAAACCGCTGATACTCTGCCAGGGTCATCTCGGAAAAAGTCTTATTTTCGCTGATCCCATAAGCGACGAGGCGCCCTACAATCCCGTGGGATTCTCGAAAGGGCACGCCCCTCATGACAAGAAACTCCGCAATGTCCGTCGCCGTAGAAAATCCTTTTTCTGCCTCTTCCCGCATCCGGATGCGATTGAACTTCAGATGCCGGCTCATGGCGGTCAGCGTTTGCAAACACCCTTTCACCGTGTCAGTGGTATCGAAGAGCGGCTCTTTATCTTCCTGAAGATCCCGGTTATAGGTCATGGGGAGACCCTTCAGGATGGTCAGCAGGGCAACCAGATGGCCATAGACGCGCCCTGTCTTTCCGCGAACGAGCTCAGCCACGTCGGGATTCTTTTTCTGAGGCATCATGCTGCTCCCCGTGGTGAAGGCATCGGCGATTTCTACAAATGCGAATTCACCGCTGGACCAGAGAATCAGGTCTTCACAAAAACGGCTCAGATGCATCATGATCATCGCCGCCGTAAAAATGAATTCGGCAACGAAGTCACGATCGGACACCGTATCCATGCTGTTGTTGGAAACAGCAGGGAAGTTCAAGTAGCCGGCCACAAGTTGCCGGTCGATGGGCAGATTTGTCCCGGCCAGCGCAGCAGCGCCCAGGGGCAGGACATTCACCCTTTTCCTGCAATCCCGGAGACGCGCCTCATCACGATCGACCATCTCCCAGTAGGCCAGCAGATAATGCGACAATAAAACAGGCTGCGCCCTCTGCAAATGGGTATAGCCCGGCATGATTGTCCGGATTTCCGTTTTCGCCAAATGGACCAGAGATAATTTGAAGTTGTTCAATAATCCGAGAATCCGGTCCACCTCATCCCGCAGATAAAGGCGCATATCCAGGGACACCTGGTCATTCCGGCTCCGGCCGGTGTGGAGCTTCCCGCCCGCTTCGCCAATCCGCCGAATCAGCTCCTTTTCAACGGCCATATGGATGTCTTCATCATCAGGCGCAAAGCGGAAACGCTCCTCTTCGAGATCAGCCTGAATTCCTTTCAGCCCATTGATAATCGCCTTTTCCTCTTTACGGCTGATCAGCTTCTGCGCGGCCAGCATCCGCGCATGGGCAATGCTCCCTTCGATATCATGGCGATAGAGCTTTCGATCAAAATGGATCGAGGAGGTAAATACCTCCACCTCTCTATCGGTGGGCTCCTGAAACCGTCCGCCCCAGGGCTTCTTTTGGTTCGTCATGGGACTTATTTATTCCCCCGCTTTGCTGCAGGCGATTTTCGTTGACCCTGTTTCTGCAGCGCCTGAATCCGCAGTCGCAAAGCATTGAGTTTGATAAAGCCCGTCGCGTCTTTCTGGTCATAGACCTCATCCTTTTCAAAAGTGGCAAAATCTTCACTATATAAAGAATAAGGCGATTTCCGGCCCACCACGATCGCGTTGCCCTTGTAGAGCTTCATGCGGGCTGTCCCTGTGACCGTTTCCTGGGTCGCATCGATAAAGCCCTGCAGGACCTTCATTTCCGGTGAATACCAGAAGCCGTTATAGGCCAGTTGCGAATATTTCGGGGTCAGTGAATCCCGCATCAACATGACTTCGCGGTCCATGGTGATGGACTCGACGGCACGGTGCGCAGCCCAGAGGACCGTGCCACCCGGTGTTTCATAGACGCCGCGGGATTTCATCCCCACAAAACGGTTCTCCACCATGTCCACCCGACCGATCCCGTTGGCGCCGGCGAGCTTGTTCATCACATCCATGAGTTTCGCCGGGCTCATTCTTTTACCGTTGATGGCCACAGGATTGCCTTTTTCAAAGGCAATCTCCGCGTAGGTGGGCTGATCGGGCGCCGCCTCGGGCGATACCGTCAAAACAAACACATCCTCCGGCGGTTCCGCCCAGGGGTCTTCCAGGATGCCGCCTTCGTGGGAAATGTGCAGCAGGTTCCGGTCACTGCTGTAGGGCTTTTCCCGAGTCACCAGGGGGACCGGAATTTTGTGTTTTTCCGCATAGTCCAGCATGGACTGGCGGGAATCAAATGTCCAGTGCTCATCCTTCCAGGCCGCAATGATCCGGATATGCGGATCCAGGGCCATGTAGGTCAGTTCAAAGCGAACCTGATCGTTCCCCTTGCCGGTCGCCCCGTGGCAGACGGCATCGGCCTTTTCCAGTTGCGCAATCTCAATCTGCCGCTTGGCGATCAGCGGCCGGGCCAGCGACGTTCCCAGCAGGTAAGTTCCTTCATAGATGGCATTGGCCCGCAGGGCCGGAAAAACAAAGTCCCTGGCAAATTCTTCGGTCAAATCATCAATATAAATTTTGCTGGCGCCGGTCTTGATGGCTTTTTCCTTGAGACCGTCGAGCTCCTCCTTCTGACCCACATCCGCCGCAAAGGCAATGACCTCACAGCCATAGGTTTCAATCAGCCATTGAACAATCACCGATGTATCCAACCCGCCGGAATAGGCGAGGACAACTTTTTTGACCTTGTTTTTCAAAATAGGTACCTCCTCAAATTATAACAATATTTCCATGATGGCCTTCTGCACGTGCAAGCGGTTTTCCGCCTGGTCCATGACCACCGACTGGGGACCGTCAAGGACTTCCGCTGTTATTTCCTCCCCCCGGTGCGCGGGCAGGCAGTGCATGACCATAGCATCCTTTTTGGCACAGGCAAGCAGTTTCCGGTCCACCCGATAAGGCTTGAAGACTTCGGTCCTTTTTGCATGCTCCGCCTCCTGTCCCATGCTGGCCCAGACGTCCGTATAGATCACGTCGGCCCGGGCTGCCGCATCCGCCGGGTCCCGATGGAGGACGACCCCTCCCTGTGACGCTTTCACGGCCCTTTCAAAGATAAAGGAATTCGGCTCATACCCCTCGGGACAGGCCAATGCGAGCTGGATCGGAAGTCTGGCTGCTGCATTGATCCAGGAATTGGCCACATTGTTGCCGTCGCCGATGTAGGCGATTTTCAGTCCCTCGTAGGTTCCCTTCTTCTCCAGAACGGTGAAAAGATCGCTTAATATCTGACAGGGGTGCAGCAGGTCTGTGAGGCCGTTGATGACAGGAATGGTGGCATACTTTGCAAACTCTTCCACCGATTCCTGGGCATAAGTCCTGATCATGATGCCGTTCAGATATCGGGACATGATCCTGGCGGAATCCTGGACGCTTTCCCCCCTGCCAATCTGGGTGTCCCGGCTACTGAGAAAAAGGGCAATGCCCCCCAGCTGGAACATGCCGACTTCGAAAGAGATCCGTGTGCGGGTAGACGATTTATCAAAAATCATCCCCAGCGTCTTGCCTTTCAGTGGCTGACAGGATTTCCCCGCCTTCATCATCTTCTTCAGTTTGGCTGCCTTTTCAAACATCACCCTGAAATCGGCAGGGTCAAGATCATAAATACTGAGCAGGTCTTTTTTCATATCTCCTTGAAGACCTCCTCCAGAATATCCAGCGCCTGGTCCACGTCCTGCTCAGTGATGATCAGCGGCGGTACAAAGCGGAGCACGTTCCCGGCGCCCGAGGTAATGATCAGGAGACCTTTCTCCATACACTTCTTCACGATTTCAGTGCCATCGATCTTAAGCTCCATCCCGAGGATCAACCCCCGTCCCCGGACGTCTGTGATCTGGGGACAATATTCCTGCAACAGTCTGAGCCGATTCAGAAAATAGGCACCGATCCGCCGACAGTTTGCGAGTACCCCTTCCGCCTGGATGGCTTCAAAAACAGCGATACATGCCACCATGGCCAGAGGGGTGCCGCCAAAGGTCGAAGCATGGTTTCCCGGCTGAAACGCCGCAGCCACCTTGTCCGTCGTCAGCAGGGCGCCGACAGGAAAGCCGTTGCCCATGGCCTTGGCCAGGGTCATGATATCCGGATGGACGCCGGAATCTTCATAGGCGAAGAGGGTCCCTGTCCGTCCCATACCCACTTGCACTTCATCAAGCATCATCAAAATCCCATGCCGATCGCAGATTTCCCGGACCCCTTTTAGATAATGCGCATCAGGGATTCTGACACCGCCTTCCGCCTGGATCGGCTCCAGCAGGACACCGCAGGTCTTCTCTGAAATAGCCCCTTCCAGGGCGGTTAGATTATTGAAAGGTGCATATTTAAAGCCTTCCAGCAGGGGTGCAAAGCCAACCTGAAATTTTCCCTGTCCCGTAGCGGTGATGGTCGCCATGGTTCGCCCATGAAAGGAATCCTTCATCGTGATCAATTCATATCTGCCGCCCAGTTGGTCATGACCATACTTCCGGGCGAGTTTGATGGCAGCCTCATTGGCCTCGGCACCGCTGTTACAGAAAAAGACCTTGTCGGCAAAGGAGTGCTCCACGAGCAGCCGGGCATAACAAGCCTGGGGTTCCGTGTAATAAAGATTGGAAACATGCATCAGCACTTCCGCCTGCTGCTGAATGGCAGCAATGACGGCGGGATGGGCATGGCCGAGACTGCACACGGCAATTCCGGCGGTCATGTCCAGATATTCCTTGCCGTCCATGTCCCACACCCTTGCGCCGGCTCCCCTGGCCAGAGCAAGGGGAAACCGCTTATAGGTGTTCATGACATATTTATCCGAAAGACTAATTAATTCTTTTGTTTCCATCGGTTATGCTTTCTATAAGACACAAAGTAAATTTTTTTATGAATCCGCAAGAAGTCGTTTGATCTTGCCCTTCATGTCAGGACGATCTCCGTCCCGATGCCGCTGTCCGTGAACATTTCCAGCAGGACGGCATGCTTGAGACGGCCGTCCACGATATGGGCTTTGCGGACACCGCCCCGCAGGGCCTTGATGCAACATTTCACTTTGGGAAACATGCCCCCTTCCACAACCCCTGCCTCGATCATGCGCCGGGCATCCAGGTCGCTCATGGTGTTGATCAGTTGCTTGTTTTGATCCATCACCCCCGCCACATCGGTCAGGAGAATCATTTTTTCGGCCTGAAGCGCGGCGGCGACTTCCCCGGCCACAATGTCTGCATTGATATTGAAGGTTTCACCGTGCTCCCCCACGCCGGTTGGGGCAATGACGGGGATGAAGCCGTCCTTTGCCAGAGACGTAATCAGGGCGGAGTTGATCTTCGTGACCTTCCCCACAAGGCCGATATCGATGATCTCGGGCGGCGTATCCTTTGCCTTTTCTTCGCTCAAAAAATATTTTTCCGCCTCGATCAGATTTCCGTCTTTACCGCTCAGCCCAACGGCTTTGCCGCCATGGCGATTGATCAGACCGACGATCTCCTTGTTCACCATCCCCACAAGGACCATTTCCACAATATTCATGGTCTCCTCGTCCGTCACGCGCATGCCTTGGATGAACTTCGATTCCTTGCCCAACTTCTTCAGATAAGTTCCGATCTGTGGACCGCCTCCGTGAACAACCACGGGATTGATGCCGATGTATTTCATCATGAGCACATCCCGGGCAAAAGATTCCTTCAGTCCTTCATCGAGCATGGCATGGCCGCCATATTTAATGACGATGGTTTTGTTGTAAAACCGCCTGATATAGGGAAGGGCCTCCAGCAGGATCTCTGCCCGCTCCATTGATTTCTTCACTTGATCCATGATTCACCCTCGTCAACGATTACAATATATACCGGCTCAGATCCTCATCTTCCACGATATCCGACAATTTCCCCCGGACATAGTCGGCATCGATGATGACTTCTCTTTCAGTCATATCGGGAGCGTCAAAGGAAATCTCATCCAGGAGCGTTTCCATGATGGTATAAAGGCGCCGGGCGCCAATATTTTCCGTTTTTTCATTGACGACCGTGGCCACTTCGGCAATCTCGGCAATGGCATCCTCCTGAAAAATGATGTTCAATCCCTCCGTCGCCAGCATCTCCACATACTGTTTGATCAACGCATTATGAGGCTCCGTCAGGATCCGGATAAATTCCTCTTTTCCAAGCGAATCCAGCTCGACCCGG
>JAPLJM010000187.1 GCA_026388595.1 Deltaproteobacteria bacterium | reverse complement strand
GGTGGCAGCGGAAAAACTCCCCCGCGTGGAGATGCGTGAGCTTTCCATGGGCATGTCCCAGGACTATCAGGTGGCCGTGGAGGAAGGCGCCACGATTGTGCGCATCGGTCGGAGCATTTTCGGCGAGCGGCCGCAATAAGCAGCCGTAAATTTAATAAGTATTATCTCCAAATTACGCTTCATTTTTGATAAGATGCCACAATTCACTTTCTGAGGCTTCCTTACATCGAGAAGGAGCTCTGTCGTGCCGGACAGGGGAAGCAGCTTGTATCATGCAAGTAGGCAGGGTCGCCGCAAACATCGCTGCGTAAAATGGGATGACTTTCTTTTAAGGCTCGAGGGTGTTCGGGGGAGCTTGCCCCGGTAAAAAATAGAGATTTTTTAGCATCCATACGAAGCATTTTAAAGGAGACAGAGGCATGATAAAAAGAAAAATCATCATTTCTGCGTTTACGTCTATCGTGTGCATAAGTTCGTTCATTGCCCTCGCCTATGCTGCGGCCAACATGAGTGTCCAGGTGCGGGAAACACAGATTAGGGCAACGCCGGATTATTTCGGAAAAATAATCGGCAAGGCATCCTATGGCGATCGGGTAGCCGTTGAAGATAAAAAGGACGGATGGAAAAAAGTACGGCTTAAGAAAGGCGGACTGACCGGATGGCTCAATTCATCTGCACTTTCGGAAAAAGAAATTAAAATGGCTGCCGGCGAGAGAGGTGTCAAAGAAACTGCGTCATCAAGTGAATTACAGCTTGCCGGCAAAGGGTTTAATCCGGAAGTGGAAAGGGAATTTAAGAACAGGAACAAAGAAATTAGTTTCCAATGGGTTGACAGAATGGAAAAAATCAACATTTCCCAAGTGGAAAAACAAAAATTTGCCAAAGCCGGTGAACTCACACCCGAAGGAGGCCGGTAATGAAAAAATCAGACTCTAAGAAAACCGGGTTCATTCTTTACCCTGTAATCGTTCTTGCCCTCGTATCCATGACGATCATGCAGGGATGCCAGGTGGTTACAACGGCAGCAAAGGTCGGAGCCATGACCGGCGTTATCACTGAAGGGCAGGCAGCAGGTATAGAAAAAACGGCAGTTGCCGCGGAGAAAACGCAGGAGGAAATAACACCTTCCCAGGAATATTATGTAGGAAGAACGGTTGCTGCTGTCATTACCAATAAATACAAAGTTTATCAACAGGACAGGGCCACTCAATATATCAACACGATGGGTCAGACCCTCGCGACGGTTTCTGATCTACCCGAAACCTTTGGTGGATATCATTTCCTGATTCTTGATTCCGATGAGATCAATGCCTTTGCGGCCCCGGGTGGTTTGATATTTATTTCCAGAGGCCTGCTGCGGTGCTGCAAAACCGAGGATGCGGCGGCGGCTGTGCTTGCTCATGAAATAGGTCATGTAGCGTACCGGCATGGACTTAACGCCATTAAGAAATCAAGAATAACCAGCGCCATTACAACAGGTCTGCTTGAGGCGGGCAAAAACCTGACGAACAGCCAGGTTGCGGAACTTACCACCGTCTTTGAAGGCTCGATACAGGACATCACTTCCACGCTCATCAACAGCGGCTATTCAAGAGCATTTGAGACGCAGGCGGATAAAGGTGCAGTCGAAATACTGAAGCGAGCCGGTTATAATCCCCAAGGTCTTCTTGATATGCTCCAGACAATGGAAAAACACATGAAACCCGGAGGGTTGGACTTTGCGAAGACACATCCGGCGCCAAAAGCAAGAATAGAGTCTATTAATGAATCATTCAGCAGTTTTCCGCCCGTCGATGAAAGCTTGAAGCGGCAGGCAAGATTCAGGAGAGCTCTGGCAGGCATATGATCAGCTCGGCAATAAATTCTCGCACCCGCATGATCAATGCTGTAATCATTGCGATGACAGCCGTATTGATATCGTTAGTTTTGTGGGCCACCGGGTGGTTTCACGGGCTGGAACTCAAAACTTGGGACTGGCGGGTCAACCACTTTGCCAAACCGGGTGAAAATACGGCTGATATTTGCCTGATCCTCGTCGATCAACCGAGCATTGATTGGGCTGCCAAGGAAAACGGATGGCCGTGGCCGTGGCCGAGGACTGCTTATGGGGCCATTGTGGATTTTCTGAACAGAGGCGGAGCAAAAGCACTTGGCATCGATGTCCTGTTTACGGAACAATCATCCTATGGCGTTAACGATGATGCAGCGTTTCGGGATGCATGCCGTTCATTCGGAAAAATTGCCGTAGCTACCGGCCTGGGATTTGAAAGCGGCATCCGGACATGGCCTGACGGCCTCCCTGAACCGTTCTTCTCTGCAAAAGTCCGGGGTGATCTGCAAAACCAACGGAATGTTCGAAGGCCATATGCCTCATTTGCTCATCCTGATCTGGCCTCCGGTTTCCGGGTGTTCGGCAATGTTGACCAGAATCCTGATGAAGACGGCATATACAGACGGATAGCGCCGTTCCGGTTTTTCAATAACACACCGATGCCCATCCTCGGCCTTGCCACTTACCTTGCCGCACAAAAAGAAGCAGAGATTACTTTTTCTAACAGGGAGATAAGGGTCTCCGGCAAGGATATTCCCCTGGACGCATCGGATCAGGCGATCCTCAGATTCCGCGGAAAATCCGCCACACACACGGCATACAGCGCCGCTGCCGTGATAAGGTCAGAGATACAGATGAGGAACGGAGAAAAACCCCAACTCGATCCCGCCGTTTTTATAGGCAAGTATGTATTTCTCGGTTTCAGCGCGAAAGGCCTGTTTGATACAAAAGCTGTCCCGGTAAGCTCCACTTACCCTGGCGCTGAATTAAATGCAACCTTCCTTGACAATTATCTTTCCGGGGATTTCATGAAGCCCTCGCCTTTTGCCGCCAACATTGCCTTTATCGTTCTTGTCTCCTTCGGGTGCGTTTTTGTCCTTACTTTTTTCAAGTCTGCTTTGAAAAACGTTATTTTTTCTGTCGTCTTCTCGCTGGTTCCGGTTGCCGCTGCTGCCCTTGCCTACCCGGCAGGGTACTGGATGCCGATCGTAATTCCTGAATTTGCAGTAATGATCTCCATCACCCTTTCCCTGGTCGTGAATTTTGCGACGGAAGGCATTCAAAGACAGTTTATTAAATCCGCATTCCAGCAGTATCTCAATCCGGTCTTCATCGATCAGATCATTGCACACCCGGAAAAACTCACCCTGGGAGGAGAAAGGCGCGAGCTTTCCATTTTCTTCTCAGATGTTCAGGGATTTACGACTATTTCGGAAGCCCTCGATCCGGAATCGCTCACATCGCTTCTGAATGATTATCTTTCGGCAATGACGGATATTATCCACGAGGAAAACGGGACCGTTGACAAATACGAGGGAGATGCGATCATCGCGTTCTGGAATGCCCCGCTCGATATCCCGGATCACGCATTCAGGGCAGTCAATGCCGCTCTCCGGTGTCAGGAAAAACTGGCTGAACTCAGGCCGCGTTATCTTGCCAAAACAGGCAAGGAACTTTTCATGCGCATCGGCGTCAATACCGGTTATGCCGTCGTTGGAAACATGGGGTCGAAGGACAGGTTTGACTACACGATGCTTGGCGATTCAGTCAACCTTGCCGCAAGGCTGGAGGGTGTAAACAAGGAGTTCGGCACCTATACAATGGTTTCTGCCAAAACCAGGGAACTGGCCGGTGATATGTTCTGCTTCCGGGAACTGGCCAGGGTTGCCGTTGTGGGGAAAAAAGAAGCTGTGACAGTCTTTGAGCCTGTCAGGAAAGAAATCTATAATGCGACGAAAGACATTATGGCAAAATTTCTGAAGGGACTGCAACTCTTCTACCAAGGTCAATTCGATGCAGCCCTGGAAAATTTTCAGTCCATCGCCGAGATTGACCCTCCGTCGGCAAAATACATCGGAAAATGCAGAGAAGCGAAGAAACAGGCTGTTTCTGACTGGGACGGCGTATGGGTTATGACATCGAAATAGAACACAAGGTGACTTACAGATTGACTCCTCCCATTTTACCCCCCTGTCCCACGATTATTTTTCGTTTTGTTTGATAAATGGTTCGAAGTGGTACCACTCAAAGGGGTGCTGCCGGGCCATTTCTGCCAGGTGGTCGGCATACCACTGGGCCGACTGCCGGATGGCCTCCTGCCGTTCCCCCCGGGATGCCGCGACGACGTAGCGGGGCGGCAGTACGATCGTACGATACTGTTTCCGGCTGTCCCGAAAGACGAAGAAGATGTGAATCGGAGCGCCGGATAAGAGAGCGAAAAGATGGGGGCTTTCAGGCAGCAGCGCGACCTGGCCCAAAAAGCGGACGGTCACGGAACGCTGTTCCGTTGACCAGAGCCGGTCGCCTGTCATGGAAACCACCCCGCCGGCTTCCAGAAAATGGATGCCTTCTACCAGGTCGAAGGGCGACCCCCCGTCCTGATCCACGGCAATCAGTCGTATGCCCTCCCGGGTCAGGCTCTCCTTCTGCATGCCTTCGATCTGCTCCTTGTATTTCCTCCCCACATAGAGGAGGACCTTCATCCCTTTCTGTTTCATCCAGTGGGCGGCCACTTCCCAGTTACCCATATGAGACATGAGCACAATGGCGCCCTTTCCCTTGGCCACGGAATCGATGAGCCGATTAAAGCCCTCGCTGACCAGCGCCGTATCTTCGTAAGACTGGAACAGGAATCGGTCCAGGTAGACGGACGTGAAGTGATGATACTGGCGCCAGGAACAACAGAGATGGTAAAGCCGGTTCCTTTGAGGAAAAAGGGCTCGGTAAAACCGGACGCTCACCGCCACACGGGTGGGGAAAAAAAGAAAGTAACCCGTGGCGATGACCCAGGCGAAGAAAAGAAATGCACCGGCGCCGGTTCGCCGGGACAGGGCCAGCAGGGATTTGTACAAAAGAGTTATCATTGCTTCTCCGCCACAAGCCAGACCTCTTCCCGTTCATCCCTGTCGGGTTCCACCCCAGCAATGGTAAAGCCCGCCTGCGCAAGCAGGGTGGTGATCTCAAAAACCGTCCGGTAATGCGGTATCAGACGAGCTGTCTTCATCCGCCAGACCTCCAGTTGTCGCAGCCAGGGAACGGGTTCACGCGAGGGCACCGTCACCCGGAGAATCAGCCGCCCCGCCGTTTCCAGTCTTTCATGAAGCCGTTGAAAGGTCAGATGCAGTTCATCATCGGAAATCAGGTGGATGATATCAAGCATCAACGCCGTATCCACCTGCGCCGGTGCTGAGGGGGGCAGCTCGGGCGTCCGTCCGGCGTCGATCTGTCCTCTTCCGCCCATTGCCCGCGCTGCAATGGCCACGCGCTTTTGATCAGGCTCGATCCCATAAACCTCTGCCTGGGGATACAGGGAAAGCAGCCACACTGCCGGAACACCGTACCCGCAGCCGATATCGATGATCCGGCGGGGCGCCGGCAGAAAACCGGCAAGCCGGGGAAACATGGGATCCAGCAGGAGCTTGAAGCGGGCGAAGAGCCGCGGATAGGCCTCCATATGCCGGTAACGTCGAAGCGCCCTCTGTCTGTGCTGTACAGAGCCCGCAAGAACGTCTCCCTGCGGCCATCCGGCCGGCGTCAGGACGCGTTTCAGCAGCGGCGGCGTGATGGTCACGGCGCCGAGAAAGGAATAGCCGATGCCCAGGGCCAAAGCGATGCCGGCGCTCTTCAGGAGGGCGTGGCCGGACAGGGCAAGCACGCCGAACCCCATGAAGGTTGTGACGAAGGAAAGAAGCACGGACAGGCGGATCAGGCCCAGCGATGGATGATCGTCATCCAGGTAACGCTGGTGGGCGCGCACCAGATAGAGCGCATAATCCGTGCCCATCCCAATGACAACGGCGGCGACCATGAGCGTGGGAATCCCCAGGGGTTGTCCGAGCAGATTCAAGGTCCCCAGGGTGCAGATGAGGGCAAAAAGTGTCGGCAGCAGGCCCAGCAGCGTCAACTGCCAGTCCAGCAGGTACAGGAACGCCACGGCAATGGTGACCATCCCCACCATCAGGGCCATCCTGATGAAGCCCGACAGCAGAACCTCACCCAGCCGCTGTGTGAAGAGCGCCGGATCGAAGAGCGCCCCCAGTCCCGCCGACTTGAACCGGTCGTAAAAAAGTTCACCCCGATAGGCCGGCCCCGGCGTCAGGGTGGAGACCTGGAGCCAGAAAGAACGGTCGCGGCTCTGGGAGACGCCCAACAAGCTGAAAAAGGCTTCCGGCATCGCCAGGGCGCCCATCTCTTTTGTCTCTACCAGCTTGAAAAAGGGTGCGAAGGCCTCCGGTGCAAATCCCAGCTCCCGGGAAAGGGTTTGCAGGGTGCGGCGGAGCAGCTCGATCCGCTCCGGCTGCCAGAATGCCTGCCAGGCCTTGAGATTCTCTGCCGCCCGCACCTCGCCGGGAAAGATAAAGGCGGGTGCGAAGGCGGCGGCCAGCGCACCGCTGTGGACATCCTGCTCCAACCGGGACGCCAGACAGTCCCCCTGCTGCTGAAGCTCCGGTAGATTCCGGCCCTCCACCATGACATAGATGCGGCCGAAGAGATTTCCCCAGACGTCGCTGAGCGCTTTCTCCGCCGCCAGGGTCTCCCGGCTGACGGAATTCATGGCATTCAGGTCTACCCGGAAGACCGGCCTGGCGAAAAAAAGCATCACCACGGCCAGCGCAATGGCTGCAAATGCCTTGGTCTTTCCCTCCGTCGAGGCGATCCGGTTGGCCAGGGCCTGCAGGGGGAGAAAGCTGGCGCCTTTTGCGGGCGGCATGACGGGAAATGCCACAGGGTAGATCAGATGCACAAAGATGTAGGTGAAAAGGACGCCCAGGGCGGTAAGCGCCCCGATCTGGGCCAGGGCGGAAAAACCGCTGAAGGCCAGAAAGGCAAAGCTGACCGACGTGGTCAGCATGGCCAGAAGCCCCAGGGACCAGACCTCCTTTGTGGCTTCCAGGCCGTGGGTTTCGTGGTCACGATCCAGAAACAGCAGATAGGCGATGCCGTAATCGACGGTAAAGGAGATGATCGCGCTCCCGAAGCCGATGGCCATCAGGGTAATGGCGGGATAAAACAGAGAGTAGACAAAAAGGGCGAGCATCGTTCCGACGACAGAGGGCAGCAAAGCCAGCAGGCCGAGCAAGGGCCGCGGGAAAGCGACCAGCAGCAGCAGGATAATGGCGATGGTGGAGAAGGCGACGGCCCGCTCCGTACCCTGCTTCGTGCTGGTTTCGTTGTCCAGGGCTGCCCGGTAGGCGCCGACTGGCGTCAGCGTGACCCTTTCTTCCGGTCCTCGATTTTGATTCAGCTCGCCACTGATCCGGTTGATCAGGGCGGTCGCCTGCCGGGCAAAGGTCGTATCCATCCCTGAAATCCGGGGCTCGGCGATGATCAACAGGTGCTTCTGATCGACGGACAGCATTTGCCCTCTGTAGATCCGGGCGTTCCGGGTAGGCGCCAGGTGCGACAGCCGGGACAGGATCAGGTTTCTCAGGTTCAGGGGGTCCTGGGCAATCAGGGCGGTCTGGCCGATACTGTCCAACTGGCCCAGTTGTGCGATATGCGCGGTGATGCCTTCCCGGATTTTTTCCGGTGGGAGCAGCGGCTTGACCTTTTCTTCCAGGTCCCTGGCCGTGAACAGGACCGGCAGGCGGGAGGCTACGGAAAAGATGAGTTCCGGGAATAGCTGCTGTTCCTGACCGAGGCCGATGCGTTTAAAAAGGCCGCTCTCCTGCAGGCGCTGTTCAATCAGGGAGGCGGCCTGGACCAGGGCGTCCCGATCCGCTTGGTGGAGGCTTACATCAATGACCACGCGATCCTGAATGGGATGATTGGCAATAATCCGGCGGGCATCCGCCAGTACGGGGTCATCCTGGGGCAGGGAGGCCACAAGATCGGTGTCGAAGGTCAGGCGCTGCAAACCGGAACCAAAGAGCCCCGCTACTGTCAAAATGACCAGCACAATGAAAGACCATCTTAATTTATATCGCCGAAAAGACATGATCTTAAAGGGAAGGGGCGGCGCTTTTTATTTTTCTGCCGGCCACAGTTGCTTCTTCAGTTCCCGCTTGAGGACCTTTCCCGCCGGGTTCCGGGGGAAATCTTGCATGAAGACGACCTTTTTCGGGATCTTGAAACGGGCAATCTGCCCGTCCAGAGCGCCGATGATCTGTTCTTCAGACATCGACTGGCCCTCATGAAGCATGACGAAGGCCGCCGCCACCTCCCCGCGCGCCTCATCGGGCATGGCCACTGCCGCCGCTTCCTTGACCGCCGGGAGGGCCTGGATGGCCCGTTCCACTTCGGCCGGGTAGATGTTTTCCCCGGCGCTGATGATCAGCTCCTGTTTCCTGCCGATCACGGAGAGGAAGCCTTCCTCGTCCCGTCGCCCCATGTCGTTGGTGTGAAACCAGCCGTCCCGGATGGCCTCCGCTGTTGCTTCCGGCTTGTTCCAGTAGT
>JAPLJM010000024.1 GCA_026388595.1 Deltaproteobacteria bacterium | reverse complement strand
ACGCGCTGCTCGTCTTGTTGGAAAACAGCGATGCCAAAGCGGATTTAGTTCCGAAGGATGATCCCCGTCTTTATACGGAGGACATCAGATATCAGGGCGCGACCGGTGAGGTCCTCGCCAAACTGGCACGGCCTAAAGGAGGGGCAAAAGCGTCCGGCATTGTTGTTATCCACGAGAACAGAGGGCTTAACGCGCACATCGCAGATGTGAACCGACGTGTTGCACTGGCCGGGTTTCTGGCCCTTGCCCCGGACGCCCTCTCGCCGGTTGGGGGGACTCCGCAAGACGAGCAGAAGGCCATCGCCCTCATCGGTCAACTGGATCAGCCATCGACGATCAAGAATTTTGTGGCCGCCGTTCAATATTTAAAGACCCATCCCCTGTCAACGGGGAAGGTCGGTGTCATCGGATTCTGCTGGGGGGGAGCCATGGCCAATCAGGTGGCGGTCAACTCCCCTGATGTGTGGGCTGCGGTTCCATACTACGGCAGGCAGCCCGCCGATAGCGATGTCCCCAGGATCAGGGCATCCTTGCTTCTCCATTACGCGGGCCTCGATGAAGCGATTAATACGGGGATCCCGGCGTACAAAGCGGCCCTGACGAAGGCATCCGTTGACTATAAGCTGTACCTGTACGAAGGCGCTCAGCACGCCTTCAACAACGATACCAACCCGGCCCGGTATAACAAGGAAGCTGCCGAGCTTGCGTGGAAACGGACCATCGCCTTTCTCAAGGAGAAGCTCAAGACCTGACATCGCATGGTCTGAGATGAAGGTTCTCGCCACTTTTTACGAGCCCGTCATCTCTTACTCATGCAGCATTTCTTGTACTTCCGGCCGCTGCCGCAGGGGCACGGGTCATTGCGGCCTGTTTTTGCGCTGACCTGCTCGGCCCTGTCGGGGTCAGGCAGCCTCGGTGTTTCCGGGTGATGTCCGTGCCGCAGGGCGGATAACTGCGCAGCAAAGGGGCGGCAGTGGTTGAAGAAGTGCTTGTAGCCCGCACACAGGTAGTTGAGCCCCTTCTCACCGTCCGGCGTCCGGAGGAAGCGGTCTTTCGGACATCCGCCGTTGCACATGGCCAGGACCTCACAGACCTTACAGAAGCGGGTAAGGCCATCCCGTTTGGCCTGTCCGAAGGCCCTTTGCGAGGGACTCTCGAGCAGCTCAACAAGCGGCGTCTCCCGGATATTACCGAGGCGATGTTCATTATCCACAAAGTGATCGCAGGGAAAGAAGTCCCCATTATGCTCGACGACGGGAATGTCGCCGCAGATCTCCCGAAAGATGCAGAGCGCATGCTCCTGCCCGAGAGCTGTTCCAAGGGCTTCCTCGAACAGTTGCACATAGATGCGCCCGATGTCTTGGCTCAACCATTCGTCAAAAATGGTGCAGAGAAATGCGCCGAAGGCCTCGGCAGGGACTGTGCGTTCGCTGACGCCGCGCTCGTCGGGCTGATGCTCAACCAGGGGCAGGAATCCGATGTAGTTGGCCCCGATCTGCTTGAAGAACCGGTACACTTCGGTGGGGCGCCGGACGTTCCCGTCGTGCACTACGCAGAGGATATCGTAAGGGATTCCATGCTGCCTTAAGAGCGTATGCCCACGCATCGTGCGCTCGTGCGTGGGCTCCTGCCTCTTGCTCACGCGGTATTGATCGTGGAGTTCTTGCGGGCCGTCCAGGCTGAGCCCCACGCCAAATCCTTCGGCTGCAAGAAAACGGCACCAATCTTCATCAAGGAGCGTGCCGTTCGTCTGCATGCCGTTCATGATGCGCCGTCCGACCGGCTGGTGCTTGCGCTGAAGCGCCACAACCTTCCGAAAGTAATCAAGCCCAAGGACCGTCGGTTCCCCTCCGTGCCAGGAAAATCGGATCACCGGGGCGGGGGAGGCATCGATGTGCTGGACGATGTAGTCCTCAAGGATCTGGTCGGACATGCGGACCGACTCACCGTTTCCATAGAGGCCTTCTTTGTCCAGATAGTAACAATAGTGACAATCCAGGTTGCAGAGGGAGCCGGCCGGCTTGGCGAAAATCTGAAATTCCCGGGATGCTTTGACCAT
>JAPLJM010000361.1 GCA_026388595.1 Deltaproteobacteria bacterium | reverse complement strand
GTTGTGGCGGACATGGTAAAGTGTATCGGAAAAGAATTTCACAAAGCAGGCAAAACAGACGGAGCTGTAGGTGACAAAGGCCCGCTCCGGGCTGCTCTTGCCGAAGGTAACGATCCCCCGTCCCGGAATAATGATGGCCCGTCTCTGCTTCAGGACTGCCGCAACAGCATCGGCATTGAATTCCTGCAGCACGGGGAGATCCTGCAGGAATATCCGGGTTTCAAAATCCCGGGGGGCGATGACACCTCCGGAGGTCGCGGCAAGATAAGCAATAATGGTCCGGTAGGGTTCCGCCGGCTCGGCGAAGAGAATGGCCTTTTTATGAATTCCGGCCATGACGTTATTCAGGACGTCGCAGGCCTCATCCGCACGATTCCATCGGGTCTCCACACCGTGAAGGCCGATCAGTGCGCCTCCTTGTTCCGTAAGACCGGCCCGGACCAGTTTGCCGTCGTATTTTTGCAGGAGTTGTTCCATTTATTTCTGCGGCTCTATGACCACTTTCATGGAATCCCCGCCCGCGGCCACCAGGCGGAATCCCAGCCCTGTCTGATCCAGCGGCAGCCGGTGGGTGATCATCCTCTCCACGGGGACACGTCCGGAACGGATCAATTCGATGGCCACAGTCGCATCGAGGGGACTGTTCCCATAGGAAGGCAGCAGTTTGATCTCGTTTCGCCAGAAGTCATTGATGGGAACGGGCAGATCCACACCGGGCTCCGTCGTGGCGAAACACAGGATGGTGCCGCCGCGATCCACAGACTGAAGGGCTTGTTTGAAGGCAGACAGGGCGCCCGTGCAGACGATCACCAGATCGGCCAGGCGGTCGCCATTGATCCGCCGCAGGTGGGCCGGAATGTCTTCCCGTGCATCGAACGCGCCGTCGGCGCCGAATTGCCGGGCCATATCGAGACGGAAGGGGCTGATGTCCGTGGTGACCATTCGTCCGGCGCCAAGGCTGCGGGCCAAAAGGAGGTGCAGCAGTCCGGAGATGCCGCTGCCGAGGATCAGGACGGTCTGGCCCGGCTGCAGACCGGCGATCCGCTGCCCGCGCACGACACAGGCCAGGGGCTCCACAAACACCCCCGCATCGAAAGAGACATCGTCGGGCAGGAGAAATACGCCGCGATCGCAATTGAGGCGCGGGACCCGGATATATTCGGCGAATCCGCCCGGATCATAGTTGGTCGTATGCAGCGTTTCACAGGCGGTATGATAGCCTCTCAGGCAGTAATGGCAGGTATTGCAGGGGATATGATGGGACACAAACACACGGTCGCCCACCTTGTAACGGGCTACGCCCGCGCCGACTTCAGCAATCTCCCCGGCGATTTCATGGCCCAGCACCAGGGGCGCCTTTTTGATGCGGTACCACTCCATCACGTCGCTGCCGCAGATCCCGCTGGTCATGACCTTAATCAGGACCTCCCCCGCGCCGATCCGGGGGACCGGCCGTTCCTCCACCCGGACATCACTGTTGTTGTAATAAACGGCAACGCGCATCATTCTCAATCCTTAGATCTATTGAAATGATAAGGTCATCGGCGAGAGATTTCCTGCCTAGCGGTATTGAACATTTCCCAGGCTTCCTTGACCGTAAAATTCTCATGGATGATGGCGCGCAGCGCCTGCATCATCGCCACGGGATGGGGATTCTGCCAGACGTTCCGGCCCAGATTGAGACCGACGGCGCCTTGCACCAGTAAGTCTTGACGACCCGGGCGCCCAGCTCAGCCGCGATGCGGCAGCACAGGGACAGGTAGCGTGCATCCCGCTTTTCCAATTCCTTGCCCACGGCCGTCACCGCCATGACGGGAATGCCGAAGTCCTCGCACTGATTGACCAATTCGGCCAGATTGGTCAGGGATTCTTTCTCGTAGTCGCTCCCTACAAATACCGACATGCCGACGGCGGTCGCATTGAGTCGGAGAATCTCCTCGATGGACGTGGTCAGGCTCTCATTGGCCAGGTCCTTTCCGATGACGCTTGTCCCGCCGGAAACCCTGAGGATAATCGGCTTGCTGCCCATTGGCTCCACGGCGGCGCGCAGGACACCCCGGGTCACAAAGAGGGCATCGCAGTAAGGGAGCAGCGGCCTGATCGTCTCCCCCGGTTTTTCCAGACAGGATGTCGGCCCCTGAAAATAGCCATGATCGATAGGCAGAAAAAAACAATGCCCATCGGACTGAAACAGTTGCGACATCCGGTTTTTCATTCCCCAATCCATTTTTATGCCTCCTTCAGAAATTGCAGATTCAATCATACAGGACGCCGGCCAAGCATACTCGGCACCATGCCTT
>JAPLJM010000201.1 GCA_026388595.1 Deltaproteobacteria bacterium | reverse complement strand
TCTCCGTTGCACAAGAGGTAAAGATGATCTCCATTGCACGAGCTCCAATCAATTCAGCCACCTGAACTCGCGCCGTCTCGATCACTGCTTTAAGTTTTGAGCCAAATTTGTATGTGCTCGATGGGTTGCCCCATTCCGATGTTAGGTAAGGGGTCATCGCCTCAAACACTTCTGGCAGAACCGGCGTTGTTGCGTTGTAATCAAGGTAAATCATTTTTTGCCCACCATAAACCGATTTCACAAACTGTTACCACTTCTTATGCATGGAACCGTTTTCCCACTCCTTTTGACAGTCGGCTAATCCGTATCCTCCGTTTAGTCATCGAATAAGGACAAGGAAAATCCGAAGTACGTACAAACGGTCCGCGGGATCGTATATAAATATGCCGACCTTGAAGTCCTGAAAGAGCCAAGGAAATATAGGGTGATCCACTGAGAATGTCAATACTAATTCCCTGGCAACAGCCGCCGGAGGCACAAATGCGGGAACAAGGTTAAAGCATGCTCTTAAGAAGATCCTTCTTTAAGTGAACACGGGCGGTTGCCACAGGGGCGATAGCGAATGCCGCCAGCGCTTCACCGGAAGCCATCTTCCAACAAGGGGCGCCGTGCAGCGTCCCTGTGCGGCACCCTGAATAGGGGATAAAAGGCGCAAAGATATGGTGGCAAATTTACCGTTCATGTCGCATAGATGAAGAGGTGTATCGCCGTTTCAATAATGATCGTCGGCCCTGGTCTTTCCCTTAAAGAGACGGTAAACAAATATCGTATAGCCGATCACAATCGGCATGCCGATAAGCGCTATGACGGCCATTACCTGCAACGTGTAAAGCCCTGTTGAACTGTTATAAATTGTCAGGCTAAAATTCGGGCCATTGGATGCGGCAATCAAATTGGGAAACTGAGCGGCGCCTGCCGCCAGAAACAATCCGACAAACGAAAAGGACGATTCCCAGAACGGGGCGACATCATTTTTTTTGCGTGCTGAAAAAAACAATCCGATAAGTCCGGCAAACGTCAACACAACAGCCACGTAAAATAAAACATTCCCCGACAGACGCGAAAATGTAACGGACAGCACAACAAAATAAACCAATGCCGTGATGACATTGATCCACATCAGAACCCGCACGGCCTGAAAAGAACGCTCTTGTAATTCCCCTTCCGTTTTCATGACCGCCCAGGACGCCCCTTGCAGCAGCACGGCAGCCAAGCCGGCAACGCCGAACAATAGCGGCACAGGACGCAGCAGAGTGAAAAATTTTCCAGCATACTCCATTTTATCGGTGAGCGGGACACCATAGATCACATTGCCCAACGCAACGCCAAATAACAGGGCCGCAAGCGCGCTTCCACCAACGAGAGCCTTTTCCCAGAGACCGGCACGCGCCGGATCGTTGGCGCGGAATTCCATCGATACGGCACGGAAGATCAGCGCAAGCAAAACCAGCATCATCGCAAGATAGAAACCGGAAAATGCCGTGGCATACGCATGAGGGAACGCGGCAAACAGGGCACCGCCGCCAGTAATCAACCAGACTTCATTGCCGTCCCACACCGGGCCGATAGACGCAATCAGGGTATCCTTTTCTTCTTTATTTCCGCCCAGAAACGGCAGCAAGGCTCCCACACCCATGTCGAATCCATCCAGAAGCGCGTAACCGAGCAGTAGAATGAAAATCAGTACAAACCACAAGATTTGAAAATTCTGAATATTTTCCATCTTACCTCTCCCCTATTTTTTATAACAATGGGCCTTTGTTTACGGTGCCGCAGGTCCCTGTTTGACGATTTTTACAAACAGCCTTACAAACATGACAAACAACAACAGATAAACCAATGCAAACATCACCAGGCTGAAGACAATTTCACCGGCCGAAACCACGACCGAGGCGGCATCGGCAGTTTTCATCAATCCATATATAATCCAAGGCTGGCGGCCTACCTCCGCAGTAATCCAGCCGCTTTCATGCGCCAGATGCGGCAACGGAATAAAGAAAGGAAGCCAGAACAGATACCATTTTGCGGTGTAGATTTTCCCCGTCCAGAGCAGCCACATCCCCAGAAGCCCAAGTGTAATGAAAAACATGCCCAAGCCCACCATAATGTGGTAGGACTGAAACACCACATTCACCGGCGGCCAGTTTTCCTTTGGAAAATCTTTCAGACCCTTTATTTCCGAATTAAAATCGAAATTATACAGAAAGCTAAAGAACTTGGGTATATAAATGCCGTACGTTTTTTCGTTTCCCTCATCAACGTATCCGATAACATACAGAGGCGCGCCCCGGCCTGTCTTGAAATGCCCTTCCATGGCCGCCGCCTTCACCGGCTGAGTGTCGATGACCTGGATCGCATGACCATGAGCGGCTCCCAACTGTATAAGCGGTGTGATGGCGAGTAGAATGATGCCGATTTTAAGCATCGTCCGGGCGGTTTCACCATGGAGCCCCTTGCGGACATAATACCCGGCGATACCGGAAACCATGACCGCGCAGGTGATCCAGGAGGCCAGAACGGTATGCGAAAAACGCGCGATCATTGACGGATTAAAAACCGCGTCATAAAAACTGGTCAGGATGATTTTACCCGCGGTATCGATTTCATATCCGGCAGGCGTTTGCATCCAGGAGTTGGCCACAATAATCCAGAAGGCGGAAAGATGCCCTCCGATAAAAACCAGTAGCGCGGCAAGCCAATACACTTTGGGCGACACTCTCTTCCTGCCGAATATCAGAACCCCGACAAAGACGGACTCCAGAAAAAAAGCAATGACGCCTTCAGCAGCCAGAATCGGGCCGAAGATGTCCCCCACCGTGCGCGAATATTGCGACCAGTTGGTGCCGAAAGAAAATTCCATGACGATACCGGTGGCTGCCCCGACGACAAAAATCAGTCCCAGCAGCCTGGCAAAAAAATCGGTGATCTTTCGATACACATCATCTTTTTTCATGAGATGCAGGGTCTCTGAAATCAGAATGACCAAGGCCGTTCCCAGCGTCATGGCCGGGAAGAGAAAATGGAATCCGATGGTAAAGGCAAACTGAATACGGGCAAGGAGTAACGCGTCCATAGCAACCTCCATGTTTTGTGTGACGTCACAGCATAAATTTATACTTCTTTTTCCAATATTTCAATATTTCAATACTTTATCATTTCGTGGATAAGTGTATTATTATACCGCTGAGTGCAGAAAAAAGGAGGGGACGATGAAGTCGATCCCTCGATGAAGCGTAACGCAGCATCCGGACTTTTTAGGTCGCCATCAGGGTTTCATCAGCAGTTTCTGCTCTGGCTGGGGCACATACCACTTGATGAAATTATAGCCGATCCCCAGCGGCGCCGGTTCGATCCCGCGGAAGCGTTTCTGGATAATCGGCAGTGCATCCGGGACATAAAGGAAAAGATAGGGCTGGTCCTCGGCCAGGATTTCCTGGATCCGGTCGTAGCACTTTTTCCGCTGCTTCTGATCAAAGGTGCTCCGTCCCTGCTCCAGCAGTTCATCCACTTCCGCATTCTTGTAAGCGATGAAATTGAGTTCATCGGGCTTCGTTTTGCTGGAATGCCAAACATCGTAAATGTCCGGGTCCATGGAGACGGTCCAGCCGAGAATCGTTGCATCAAAGCGGCCCTTCTTGATAAAATCGTTCACAAAGGCGGCCCACTCCAAGACCCTGATCTTGACGCTGATGCCCACCTCGGCAAGCCGCTTCTGGATGATTTCGGCACACTTCGCCCGGATTTCGTTCCCTTGATTGGTAATAATCTCAAAGACAAAGGGTTCGCCGTTTTTTTCCAGAATGCCGTCGCCGTTGGCATCCTGCCAGCCGGCCTCCGCCAACAGCGCCCTGGCTTTCTGCGGATCGTAGGGATAGGTCTTCACACGGGAGTTGTACGCCCAGGTTCCGGGTTTGTAGGGGCCGGTGGCCTCTTTGGCGAGCCCCAGCATGATTCCATCAATGATTTCCTGTTTGTTGACGGCATAGGCGATGGCCTGGCGAACCCGCCTGTCCGCAAACACGGGCTTCCGCAGGTTGTAACCGAGGTAGACATAGCCAAAGGACAAATAACGGTATTTTTTGAAATTCTGACGGAAGAGGTTATTTTCCGTCTGGCGGCTGTATTGCAGCGGTGTGAGGCTCATGCGGTCAATGCCGTTGGCGCGCAGTTCCAGAAACATCGTCGCCGTATCGGGAATAATGCGTGTGATATAACCGTCAATATAGGGGCGTCCCTCAAAATAATCCGGGTTGGTCGTAAGGACGATCTTCTGGCCTGTGACCCATTCCTTGAATTTATAGGGGCCTGTTCCGACGGGACGGCGGGCCAACGGCGAGCGGGTGATGTCTTTTCCATCCAGCAGGTGTTTCGGCAGGACAGCCGACCCCCAGCTCATCAATGCCGGGGCAAAGGGTCTGTCATAGGTGACCCGGAAGGTATGGGGATCGAGCACCTCCGCTTTTTTGACTTTCAGAAAATCACCGGCGTAGGCCGTCGGCGTCTTGGGATCGACGGTAACCCGGTAGGTATAAAGGACATCCTCTGCCGTAAACGGGTGGCCGTCGTGCCAGCGGACCCCCTTGCGAAGATGAAAAGTGATCGCCAGTCCATCCTTCGAGATGTCCCAGGATTCCGCCAGATCGCCGACCACATTGATGTCCCTGTCGTATTTGACCAGACCGTTGAAAATCATGCCCGCGATTTCATGGGAGGCGCTGTCTGACGACAGGAGGGGAATCAGGTTGCTGGCGTCCCCGATGGACCCCTCAACCATGATATCGCCGTAAGCGGGTATCGAAGCGGCCTGATTTGTACCCGCCGGCGCCTCTGTTGTTTCCTGACCGCCGGAACAGGCCCCACAGATCAAGGCGAGCAGGAGTATCAAAGTCGGGCCAAAGGAACGTAATCGCTTCATAAACTCAAAGTTAGTCCATGGATCTTGATTTTGCAATTAAAACCTTACCGCAGAGTGCAACGAGGAAAAACAACAGGTTAACCATGACGATCGCGGCACCCGTGGGCAGATTCAGCATCAGTGAGCTGAAGATTCCCGCCACAACGGAACTCACGGCTGTCAGGCCGGCGATCACCAGGGTGTTCCTGAACCCCCGGGCCAGTTGCAGGGCCGTGAC
>JAPLJM010000387.1 GCA_026388595.1 Deltaproteobacteria bacterium | reverse complement strand
GTTCCGCAGCTTGTCCACAACATAGATGGTGATTGCGTAGGCATCGAAGAGGGTCAGAATGCCATCCCTCAGATCCACCAGGATCTGCCTGATATTTTGAGCCGCATGGATCCGATTGGTGATTTCCTGGAGCCGCTTGCGTACAAGAAGCTGCTCTTCCAACCGATTAATATCAGTTGTTTCTGCTGTCTTATTCGCCATAGGGTGCCTTTCTTACCATTACAAGTCTGTTACAATCTTCGAAAAATCGGCGATCCGATGAAACAGATCGGAAATATCTTTCAGCAGAGACAGTCTGTTGAATTTCACTTTTTCATCTCTTGCCATGACCAGAACGGTGTCAAAAAACGCATCCACCGGCTTCCGCAAACGGGCCAACTGGATCAGGGCCGCTGCATAATCGCCGGCGGTAATCTGCCGGATTGCGGTTTCGCCGATGGCCTGACAGGCCTCGAAAAGGTTTTTTTCCGATTCCGCTTCGAACAGAAGGGGGTCAACGGAACCCTTCGGGAAATCTTTCAGGATGTTGCCGACCCGCTTGAAGGCAATGGCCAGAGGTTGAAAATCCTCATGGGACTTGAAGGCTTCCATGGCCTCGATTTTCTGCAGGGCGATGACAAGATTCGCGCCGCCTGCAGCCAGAACGGCATCCACCACATCATAGGGATGCCCCTGGGAAATCAGCAGGTTTTCAAAGCGGGCGCGGAAGAATTCGAAGACATCGGCCTTGACATCGCCTGATGGCCGTTTGAGCTTTCCGTCCAGAACGGCCAGGCTCTGATCGATCAGCTCCGTCAATGCCAGCGGATATTTTTTATTCAAGATAATATTGATAATGCCAAGGGCCTGGCGGCGCAAGGCATAGGGGTCGGCAGCCCCTGTGGGGACCAGATTGACGCCGAAAAAGCCCACGATCGTGTCCAGTTTGTCGGCCATGCTGACGATGGCCCCCTCATCGGTTTCCGGAAGGGCGCCGCCAGCCGCAGTCGGCAGGTAATGTTCAAAGACAGCCTTGGCCACCACAGGATTTTCACCTGCCAGCAGGGCATATTCACGTCCCATAATTCCCTGGAGTTCGGAAAACTCGCAGACCATCTGGGTATCCAGATCGGCCTTGGCCAGGACGGCGGTCCGATCAACGGTTTCCTTCAAATCGGGTCTGATCTGAGCGGCAATCGTTGCCGCCAGCGCCCGGAATCGCACGACTTTATCATAGGACGTTCCCAGCAGGGTATGAAAGACCACTCTTTTCAGGTCCTCCACCCGCCGGTCCAGGGAAATCTTCTGATCTTCATCGAAGAAGAACTTCGCATCTGCCAGCCGGGCTCGAATCACCTTTTCATTTCCGCGGGCAACAACGGCAGGGTCCCTGGGCAGGGTATTGTTGATGGTGAGAAAAAAAGGCAGGAGGTTGCCCTGCCCATCGATCACGGGAAAGTATTTCTGGTGTGACATCATGGAGGTGATCAGCACCTCCTTGGGGATCTTCAGGTATTCCCGGTCAAAGCTTCCGCAGACCACGTTGGGGTATTCCGTCAGGTAGGTCACCGTTTCCAGCAAATCTTCATTGTGCAGGACCCGGCCTGCTACCGCAGCGGCCGCTTTGGCCGTCTCCGCCTGAATAATCCTCTTTCTCTCTTCAGGATCCACGATGACAAAGTTCTCTCGCGTTTTGTTGAGGTAATCCGCAAGGTCTCTGACGGCCGTAAATTTCGGGCTCATGAAACGGTGGCCGAAGGTCTCGTTGCCGCTGGTGATGTTTTCGAGCCTGAACGGGACGGTTTCGCCGCCGAACAGCGCCAGGATCCAGTGAATCGGCCGGGCAAAGCGCAATTCAAAGTGGGACCAGCGCATGGATTTTTTAAAGGGGATGGCGGGAATAAAGCGGGCCAGCAGGTCCGGCAGGAGCTGCCTGGTTTCCTCACCCATGATTTCCTTCCGGGCACAGAGGTATTCCCCCTTCTCGGTTGTGATGGTCTGGAGTTCAGAAAAAGCGAGCCCCTGACCCTTGGCAAACCCGAGGGCGGCCCTGGTGGGTTGGCCCTGATCATCAAAGGCGACCCGCTTGGCCGGTCCCAGTTTTTCCACAATCTGGTCTTCCTGTTTTTCAGCCACATCTTCTACACAGAGACAGAGCCTTCTGGGCGCGGCCATGGTCCTGACCTCGCCATGCCTGATGCGCCGGGCGGCAAAGGTCTTGCGGATCATATCGGCCATATCTTTTTCAGCCACCGGCAGGAAGGCGGCGGGGATTTCTTCCGTCCCGATTTCCAACAACAGTTCCTTACCCATTTGTTTCTCCAGACTCATGATATATTTTGTTCAGCGAGAGATTTGCATAACCGGTGAAAAATGGTTCGCAAGCGGCGAATCAAATGTTTTTCGCCTTTCCAGTGCTGAAGTTAACAGCTTGTTTTCAATCATCGTGTGATAACAACATTCCTTGAAGCGAAAAAGATTTTTGAGCGGCGACGAAGCCATTTTTTAAGGGTCTTTAGCACGGTTTAATCAGTGGATATCCCATCTGTTCCCTTTGCTTCAGGTATCCTTCCGCG